>DATGXQ010000028.1:0-2805 GCA_035298905.1 Nostocaceae cyanobacterium
GAGTATAGAACCAATCCCGCCCCTCAAGAAACTTGTAACGCTCTTTTACTGCCTTGTCTATAATGTCTAGACCTTCGGTGGTTTCCTGCCTTGAGGCAATATCAGCAGCTAGATGAGGATCTGCTTTGACATATCTAACGAAAATTTCAGCCACGTAGTTAGCAAAAGCGGGGTCAAGATAACTGGCGAGGTGAACCGCCATGATTGGATGAACCCAAGTTACCCAAGTTTTGCCAACTCTCTCAACAACCCAAGGTAAGATTTTCTCGTCCTCAAGATTTGACAGTAAGATTTTCTTACCCTCAAAATTTGACGGTAAGATTTTTACGCTCTCAAGTGCCTTGGCTCGTCTCTTAACTTCTGGTAGTTGCTTCCACTGCTTAACTGTATAACCAAAAGCCTTACACCACTCAGTGGCGTTGACATAATCATCATCTCGTCGTGTATTTTGCACCAATTCATTAAACTTTTCTATTTCTGACATGGTTTAAGCTCCTAATAACTGAGTGTTGGCTGATTTGTCTAAAATGCTTCCTCTTCTTTCCGTAGCTCTTTAATGAAAGCGTCGATCGCCTTACCCGCCGTTGACTGTCTTCCTGTTTTTAGAGCATTTAGCACCCTCTCCCGTATAGCCTCATAATCTATTGTTCTGGGTGAAATGTAGGCATTGTCATCTAAAGACCGTATTTCTTCCTCTAATTCTTCAATGCGTTCTTCTAGTTCCTGTTTTGAATGGGATAAGAGTATATTTTGTGCCTCCAGGGATTCGACCTGTTCTCGCAGCCTCTCAATCTCTTCACTGTCTTCCTGCCTGGGAGATTGGGCGTTATCTCTCAGGCTGCTAACTCCCCCAGTTGTTTCTCAACTTCCTGCTTAATTAACTTTTGTATGTCTACATTGTCTACATGGGCTACAGACGATTTAGCTAATATTTCCTCTACCTCCTTTCTCACTAACTGCCGTATGTCTACTTTGTCTACATCTGTAGGTACTTTACGTTTAGAAATGCCTAGAAACTCCCTTAGTAGCCTTGATGCTGTTTGACTAGGGGACTCATCTTCATATAACTGATGCTCTTGCAGTGCTTCGATTTCTGCATCGTTAAAACGAAATGAAATCATTTTATTTGCCATATTTGCCTACTTTGTCAACGTTGAATACATGATAACAACTGTAGGCGTTGTCGTCTACTCTTGCCAGCAATGTTGACACTTGAGAAAAAATTGACTACAATGCCATCATAGAAGTCAAGGTAAAGCGGTAAATCGTAGCGTCGTTCGCTTCCTTGGTAACTTCAATTAACAATCAATACTTGGAATGCGCCCCAGGTGAGAGACTGACCCTCTCCCACACTGGCACGACTTTTCCCCAATCAAACAGACTGATTAGGAACATAACGATCATGACACGAAACGGAAAAAACCGTCTACACTCAAACAGCAGTGTAGACACAAATAACGCATTGAATTATTGGTACTTACCAATACCCAAGACATACGCTAAACCAAAATTTCATATTGGACAAACAGTATTCCATCGCTTTGAAGTACCCAACAAAGGAGAAACTTTATACCCTGTAAACATCGCAGGTATCGTAGCTGGTGGCGGTGGATTCTGGCAATATATGTGTAGATTTGAACCCCATCACCCTTGGTTTAGTAAAAGCGAAATTGATTGGTTGGACGAAGAAGACTTAGAAGCCATGTAAAACACCAACTAATCAACTTCACACATCCAAGCAATCAAACCAAGGAGTAATATATGCATCTATTTAGCCGTGTTTTCTCATGGCAGCTTTCTCGTGTCAACAGAAGAGAATTTTTGGCCACCTCTATAAGCAGCGCCCTAGCAGTTGCCACCGCCAACACTAAACAATCTTCCCCCGTGCCTCTTCCCCCTGCCATGCCTCAACCAAAGTTCTGGTTTGGACAGAGAGTAGTTTTAGAATACGAATTAGACGATGAACTAGACTCAAGAGATGGTCAAACATTTCGAGACTACGGACACATAATAGGTATGGTCTACCAAGCATCTGGCGATTATATAGATCCTCAGAAACATGGCTGGATTTATTGGGTTCGATGGTACGAATTAGGTGCAGATGATTTTACCTCACCCCCTTATACTTACCAAGCTCGTGAGGAGGAGCTAGAAGCAGTTTAAAGAATCAACCTTGAATAAACCAATTAGCAAAAATAGCGTGACACCACCGTCACGCTATTTTTCTCTCAATTATTAACCACGGGTATAAACCACCAGTAACGGTAGTTTATGCCCACTTTCCCATACCCCTAGATATTAGCATCTAATCAATAAAGTCATAGTATAGGGTTAGCAATCCCGAACAATACCAGAACAACAGAGAAACCATACTTCTATTAAGCCATGCTAATAATAGCATTATAAGTATACAATAGTACACCTTTAGCGTATGTTTAGCCCTAGTACAGCCGGGGCATAGGGCAACAATAGAGCAACCACACTAGAACAACTCGAACAATCGAAAAAATGCCCTAAAAAATCGCTAAAAATCGGCTCACAGAAAGGATTTTAGCGATTTTGCTTATTAGTTTTTATCTGCTTATAGGGCTTCAAACATAACTTTTTTAACCGCCAATATCGCAACTTGTACGGTTAGCTGTGCAAGTTGCCAGGACAAACCAAAGAGAGAATGTTTGTCTGGATAAACTGCCAACTGTGCCAGCTTGGTTTTGATTGGTTGTGGTGTAGTCATAAAGTGGCGATCGCTCCCGTCAAACGAGTATTTAGTTCCACGTGAAAAGCTTGTAAATTTCTGCACCCAGT
>DATGXQ010000029.1:0-6055 GCA_035298905.1 Nostocaceae cyanobacterium
GGGGTGGGCAAAACTACCGCCCTGCGGGAAATTGCCCGCGTACTAGCAGATGAATTGAACAAACGAGTAGTGATTATTGATACCTCTAATGAAATCGCCGGCGATGGTGATATTGCTCATCCCGCCATTGGCCGCTCTCGACGGATGCAGGTAGCTAAACCAGAACTCCAACATCAGGTGATGATTGAGGCGGTAGAAAACCACATGCCAGAGGTCATTGTCATCGATGAAATTGGTACAGAACTGGAAGCTTTAGCCGCTCGTACCATTGCTGAACGCGGTGTACAACTGGTAGGTACTGCCCACGGTAATCAAATTGAAAACCTGATTAAAAACCCAACTTTATCTGATTTAGTTGGGGGTATTCAAGCTGTGACTTTGGGGGATGACGAAGCCAGAAGACGAGGTTCACAAAAAACTGTATTAGAACGCAAAGCACCTCCGACCTTTGAAATAGCTGTGGAAATGCTAGAACGGCAACGTTGGGTGGTGCATGAAAGTGTGGCAGATACAGTAGATAGTCTGTTGCGGGGACGGCAACCAAATCCCCAAACCAGAACCGTCGATGAAAATGGCAAGATTTCCATTACCAGACAACTAGCTGTAGTCAATGGTCGTGGTAGTTTGTCTAGTGGCGAAGAATCTGTTGCACCTGCCCGTCCCGGCGGTTGGCGTTCCTCTGGGCAAATGGTAGCCTTACCCCCTTTATCTCTGGAGAGGGAAAAGCCATCTGGACGCAGTGAGTTCGATCGCTTATTAGATGAATCTTTTAATTATGGTGAGGCGGTTGACTTCCAAACTACAAGGGAAGCAGGGCCAAACGGTGAAGATTTGCCACTGCACATTTATCCCTATGGGGTCAGTCGTCATCAACTAGAACAAGTGGTGAGCGTGTTAACTTTGCCAGTGGTCTTGACAAAAGACATCGATAGTGCTGATGCCATTTTAGCGCTGCGATCGCATGTCAAAAACCACGCCAAACTCCGGCAAATGGCCAAAGCCAGACATGTCCCCATTCACATGATCAAATCTAGTACAATTCCTCAAATTACTCGCGGACTGCGGCGACTGTTAAACATAGATGATCCAGAAATTGCCGATGACCGAGAACTACAACTGTTTTTACATAGCGGGAGTGATGACGAAATTGACGCTTTAGAAGAAGCAAGATTAGCCGTTGAGCAAATCGTCATTCCTAAAGGTCAGCCAGTGGAATTATTACCCCGCTCTGCCCAAGTCCGCAAAATGCAGCATGAGTTAGTCGAACATTATCGGCTCAAATCTCATAGCTTTGGAGAAGAACCAAACCGCCGTTTAAGAATTTATCCGGCATAACCTAACTTTAGCCCCTCTCCGCAACGGGGAGGGGTAAAATATCAGATATTAAGATTTGTAAATCAGGAAATTCTAGCGGCGAAACTATTTCATTTTCTGGGAAACTGACTATATTTTGATAACCTTCTGCTGTAGGATTTCTGAAAATCCATAACTGACGATTAATTACATCTAAAATCCAATAATCTTTAATTCCTGCTTGAGAATAAGCCTTAGCTTTAACTTCTGTATCGAATTTGAAACTACTATCAGCAACTTCAATAATTAAATAAACTTCTGATGGGGTAGGATGATGATCTGCATAGCTTAGAGGATCTATTTTTAAAACAGCGATATCTGGTTCTGGTTGTGATATTTCATTTAATGTTACTGGGTTTTTAACATCTACCCAAGCTTGATTTCTTAATTTATTGTTCAGTAAATGATTTGTTCTTCCTAATGCTGAACTATGGGCTATTCCTTTAGCATTTATAGTAAGTATTATACCCTCTAATAATTCTACCCGTTCATCAGGTTTAAATATTCCTACCTCAGCCATCCGGTGGTAGTCTTCAACAGTCCACAGACGCAGTTGTAAGTTTAGTTCTGTGCTTTGCATAGCTGATGGAGCAAATTTAGAATATCGCAATCCATTATATCTTATAACTTTGAATTTTTGTATATTTCCAAGAAAAATGATTGCCAACTAGACCAACGTATTTTGATTAAAAGTGGATTTAATTTAATGACCTAATATCTAGCCATTCTCATATTTATACTGCTATAATACATTGTGTAATTCTAAGTTAATAAAAATGCAATTCGATAAAATTATGTCTACTCTTCCTCCTGCTTTACAACCTGCCTACTCGTTTGGAGAACCTAACGAAAATGTTATCCTTTATGAAGGTGAAATGGAAATTGAGCAGGATAAAAGAATCATTAAAGGAAATGGTAGTGTTTACCTTAAATGGTTTCCTTATCCTCAAATCGAATTTCAATTATCTAACAGTGATTTCAATTTCCTGGATGATAATAAAGAAACTTATCTAAAACTGCCAGAATATCAAAGCGTAGTAAAAGTTTATATATCAAGATTCAATCAAAAGGTTAGTTTAACTGAGACGCTCACAAAAATGAGGGGAATATCTAAAGAACCTATTGTTATTTCTTCAGAAAATGAGTTAATGAATATAAAGTTTCATTTAACCAATTTTGATCAAGTTCATGGTTGTGTCCCATCATTATTAATTAAAGAAGATGGTAGCCTGACCGTCATTGATAGAATAGTTTTTGAGGTTGAAGATTGGAGGGTAAAGATAGACAATATAGAGACAATAAAGAATACATTAGACTTTGTTAGTGATCAAGGAGGCTATGGAATTACTCATATAGGACAACTTGAAAGAATAGATAATAAAAGCTTTGTCATTAATGAAGCACGTGAATTTTTGAAAGCTTTGTCTTATTTTCTTTCATTTGCTAGAGGTTTCCTGGTATCTCCAACGCTTTTGGTAGGCTATGATCAAAATGAAAATGTAGTTTGGCAAGAGTGGAATTCATCAAATTCAGACCCCTGGAAAGCAGTAGATTCATGGGCTTGGGGTTTAAAAGGTATAAATCTTGTGAACGCTTTTTTAGGATTTTATAAATGGTGGAAAGATTGGGGTGAATCAGCACAATTAGTTATTTATTGGTATTTACAAAGTAACAAAGGTGCAAGTGGTGTAGAAGGTTCAATTATTTTAGCACAAGCTGCTTTAGAGATTTTAGCTTGGTTTCATTTAGTAGAAAAAGGTAGTATTAGCCAAAAGGATTTTAATCAAGAACCTTTTAAATATACTTCGCAAAAAATAAATAAGCTTCTTGATGAATGTAATATTCCTAATACAATCCCCTTAGATTTTACTGAATTAGCACAATTTAGTCAACTTGAAGGTAGTAATAATAATGGGCCATACGCCTTTTGTAAGATACGAAATAATTTTACCCATGCAGCACCTGAAAATAGACAAACCTTTTTTAATACTCCTAGTAAAGCCTTAAAGGAGACTTGGACATTAGGAAGATGGTACATTGAGATGGTGCTTCTAAAACTCTTCGATTATAATGATGTATATTGCAACCGTCTAGCGAACAATAAGTATAAAGGTGATTTAGAACCTGTACCTTGGAAATAAAAGCTTTTGCTAATCCCATAGATGATAATTACAGCAATTTACATTTTCATAAACTACAGTGTAGAAATGCTATCTCTTATATTTTTATACTGTAGTTTTAAAATTAAAAGTTTTACCTTTAAAATCCTGTAAAAATTATTTTATAACCTACTTATAAATTGTTATTTATGTCTTTTGAGGGAGTGAAACATCAAAAATATAGGCTGAAGTAAAGGTGTAATGTCTTACAGATATTTTGACAGTAATTTTGGCCAGTAAATGGCTAAATTGTGTCAGGAGTTAAGAAAATATGGAAAACGTCAATGCAGGAAAAATGGCGGAGCGATACTGTGCTTTAAGCATTGGTATTATCTATTTAATTTTGGGTTTAGCTGGCTTTATTCCCGGTTTTGTTTCTCTACCTGGAACTAGCGAGGCTTATATTCCCGCAGATATAGCTCCTAATGCTTATGCGGCAGGATTTGGCTATTTATTTGGGTTATTCCCTACTAATTTTTTGCATAACTTATTTCGTTGTGCTGTAGGTTTGTGGGGGATTTCTGCTTATAATAATGCTAGCAGTTCCAGAATATTTAACCGGGCTTTTGGTGTGGGTTATGCAGCACTGGCAATTATGGGATTATTGCCTTTTGCTAAGACTTTTTTCGGTTTAATGCCACTTTTTGGAAATAATGTTTTAATTAATGCTCTGACAGCTTTAGCAGCTTTTTATTACGGGATAATTATTCCAGCTAAGGTGACGGGTGTGAGTGTTTCTCAAAGTTCTTAAAGGTTAGAGAGTTGTATTATATCAATATCTTGGTAGAGACGTTCCATGGAACGTCTCTACACCCAAAAAAACATACTAATTTACTGTTAATGGTGTACGAATAATTCCTATCAAAACTCTTAATAGTTCTTCTAATTCTTCGGGTACTCGATATATTTTCAAGTCTTGGTAAATGATTTTCTCTTGACGCTGAAATATGCCAAATCGCCAATCTTCACCTGTTGTTACTGCACCATATAGTAAAGAGTTATTTGATTTTGTCCATTGATCAAGGGCAATTAATTCTACTGCTAGTTGAGTAAAACCTCTACTTAAATCAGCTTGCTTTGCTTCTATTATTACCATTCCTATATCACTATTTATATAATAGTCGAAAGTACCTTTAAGTTGTTCATTCACATTAACTGTATATTCAATATTTAATTGTGAGTTAGTTTCGGCACAAATTTCTATTAATGTCGGTGCGATTAATGCTTCTCGTCTTGCAGCTTCACTGGTTGGGTTGACATAGTTTAAGTTTCTCTGCAAATATCTATTTAAAAACTCTAGACATTTGATTTCATCTGTATATTTTGGTAAATTCAATTTTTGACGTTGGAATTTACAATTAAATTCTGCTAATATATCTTCTGGTGCGTAAGGTAATTCAAAATATTTACTGAATGTGTAATTTTTTCCGGGTTGAAGAATACGTATACTCATAAAAATTATCCTTTAGGAAATTAATACATCTTGCAATTTGGCGACCATTTCGGCTCTTGTAGAAACGCCGAGTTTACGAAACATTCTTTTTAAGGCTTGTTTGACAGAATTTTGAGTAATCCATAATTTAGCAGATATTTCCGCATTAGTGAAACCTTGCGCGACTAATTCGGCAATTTCTAATTCTCTGGGTGTGAGTGGACAAGTTGTAGAGGATTTTAGGGTTTTAGATTTTGCCCGGAGGGTAGCAAGTTTGGCTGATAAATGAATACATAAAGCACTCAAGTCAGCTAAATCATTGATATCAAAAGGGTAACTATTTTTGTCACGGGTAAAGTTCAATGTTCCCACTAAGCGCCCATCAAAAACTATCGGCCCAGTCATGACATGAGCATGGTCTTGACGTGAGCAAAATTTTTGCCAATCATCAGGTGATAAGATTAATTGTTCATGGGCGGGTGCATGACGTTCTAATACATAACGTCCAACAGGATTACTTTCCAAGCATACTGCGGGAATTTCTGCAACTGTAATTTCTGTGGTTAAATGGTCATCAAAGAAGTAAATACCCCAATTTTGCACACCAAAATGCTCACCAATTTTGTCCATGAGCGCGTTTAGCTCTGGCTCATTTTGGACGTTGGCGATCGCTTGTAAAATGGTGTGGAGAGAGTTAGTCATAAAAGTACCCGTTTGGGGTCTATGCACTGCTTAACAATTACTTCTATGCTAATACCAGCAACTCTAAAACGCTATTATCGCTCTAAACCATAGGATTAAAGCTTATGACAGTTACCCAAATCTCAGCCCAAGAACTTTTTCGGGCTGCTTATGAAAACCGCTACACTTGGGATAAAAACTTCCCCGGTTACACCGCAGATGTCACTTATAAATATGATGAGCAAGTAGTAAGCGCTAAATTGCTAATTGATGTTAACCTCAAAGCTGAAGTATCAGATATTGAGGATGAAGCAGCTAAAAAAGCTATTCATTCTCAAGCCTGGGAAACCGCTATTCACCGTGTCCGCCGCAGCTTTGAAGAAACTCACGGCGCGAATACTTTCAGCTATGGTGACACTGATGCTACTGG
>DATGXQ010000030.1:0-61618 GCA_035298905.1 Nostocaceae cyanobacterium
CCCTGTTCCCTGTTCCCTGTTCCCTGTTCCCTGCTGTATTTAGTTATTTATTTGCCTCTATCCGCTTTTGTTCTAGATATTTCAGCAGTTGAGTCACATAAGATTCAAATGTTTGACTCTTGCTGTCTACTGATTCAATAAAAGGTACTTGCAAGCTGTCCGGGAAATTAATCACCGAACTGCCGATACGCCAACCCAAAGGTCTTAAATGTCCACCTTTTAACTTATAGCGGAAAGGTGATTTACCTTGAGCATCTACAGGCGGTTTTTTGAAAACATTATCAAACCAATCAACCGTACTCTTCGCTAACTTAGTATCACTTAAGAAAGATACTAAGCCCAATAAATTGAATAAATCTGCTTTCTTCATCAAATCAAAAGTTAAGTCAGGAGTAGGTTTTACCCCCAAACCTAAACTATCAACAATTCCAGCTATAGGTTGAGGAATTGCACTCTCAGTTCCGCTATTTACAGGAGCTAAAAGAATAGAAGGTTGATTTTTAATAAAGATTGTGCCAATAGATAGGTCTTCTGCTTTTAAATCCTGAAAGTCTATTTGAGTACTCAAATTCTGCGCTTTATTAGCTGATTTAATGTAGTATTCAATTAATTTTTTCGCTTGAATATATTTGCGCTTGAGTTCGATAATTAGCACCTCAATATCTGCGATGACACTATCAGCAGTAAAGTTGCTAGTAGTCTTATTATCTGCAATTAATTGCCGGATAAATTCATCTCGCTGTTCAGCTTCCGGTGGCAAAGCTGAAAAGCCTTCTAATAAAGCAATATATTTACAGCCAATACTATGGCCTAGCCAATAGTAATTTGCATCATCTAAATATTTTTCAAACTCATAATCATTTTTTAATGCTATTCTTACTAATTCCGGTAAAATGTCATATTCTTCTTTAATCAGAAAACCTGCTTCTACATAATGATTAAATGTGAAATTGAATGGTAGAAGAATAATCGTATAACCTGCGTCAAATATCGACTGGAGTAGAGAATTATAGAAGAACATGGGGCCAAAAGTGCCAAAAAAAGCACCACCAATAAATTGAACTACCCCTTGAGGATTTGGATGGACTGCAACCCAGCTATGAGAAACAGGTCTAAATTGCATCTTGAGCGTCATAATTTTTCCTCCTTGATAATACGACAAACTTTGATAATTCTAATTACTTAGAACATCAGTTTTAAATATGCAAATCTAAGTTTGATTTAAGCAGAGAAAAATTCACTTGATAATGAAAATTCTCACCACTTCTGACTGTAAAAGTCAAGATTTAAAGCAGTGCTTTTTTTATCAGCAAAGAATTTATTGTTAATGCTTATAACTATAACTGTAATTTATATATGTTTTACGTATTTTTGTAATTTTTGTTTACAATTGCTATTGATTCATAGCTGAAAATTAGCTTGACTGTTAGGCATTTATCAGCAAATTTAAACTCTTGAGCAATTAGACTTAAATTTTGCTTAACGAAAATGGCGATCGCTCTTTTTCTAATTAAAATAAACTAAACATATTAACATAACATATATAGGCTAAATAAAAAGTAGTAATTGGTACTATTTTTTATTCAAATAACTTACAGCAGATTTCAGCTAAATGAGGTACATATGTTAGGAACAAAGCCTGATGCTAAAAGACTTTCAACCCTGTTCCCTGTTCCCTGTTCCCTGTTCCCTGCTATATCTAAATAATTAGCCAAACCGCTAAACCCCAAAAAGGAATAAACCTTAACCAACGCTTATTACTGTTAGGGGGTTCAATTTCTCCCAGTAAAATCGCCTGAAAAATAGCAAACAGAAGCAAATCTACACAAAAAGCTATAGTAACTCTATTTTCTTGTAAATTCTGCCAAAAATATTGTATTCTCATTCCCAAGTCGCCAAATTCCGGTCTAGCGATGATACTCCAAATAATAGCCAGCATACCAATAATTAAACCTACCCCACCAAATACACGAGCAAGCAAACCCTTATTTGGCTGTGCTTCTACTACTTCTAGCTGATTTTGAGCGCGTAAAGCCATATAGGGACTAAGAAAAACATTAGTGAGAAACATCGCCAAAATCCAAATCAAAACTTGGGGAAGTTTTCGCCCTCTTTTATCAGCCAATAGTAAGGGTAAGAACATAAAAATCCAAGCTTCTGCAAAGTTAAATAAACCTTCAATGGTCGGATGAACAACTGGTGCTAACGTAGCTTTAAAACCTAAAATATTGGAAATTGGTAAAATGAAAAAGAAATTCAGCGATTCATTGATAAGTTCTACTAAAGTTTGCGGTTGAATTAACCAAATTGGCTCACCTGGTAGCAGTTGTTTTGGTGGTGAGAAAAGGAGAATATAAGTGTAAATTGCCGATAATATCCACAACAATATTGAAGCTAAACTTAGCTGTCTTTCTGGTTGATTCTTTTGGGTAGATTCTGCCATTTTTGATATTCAAACTTGAAGTATATAACTAAACTTGTAGTTAAAAAGCGTAAGGAAATTATAACATTGAGCGAAGCAAGTTTTTTGGTTTTTCCGTTTCTCTTATGGTAAAAATATGAATTTAATTTTTGTAGCTTGGGTTGTAGCTTGCTTCCCGTAGGGTACACAGTGAAACCCAACATTAACTTATGATCTGTTGGGTTGCGTTCCTTAACCCAACCTACAACCAATGTTGGTTTGCATTTGGTTTGCATAAAGAGAACAGTAGAGCCAGTTTTTTCAAGTTTGATTTATGACTAGCAGAAGCAACTTGTAAATTGTCATGATATGACTAAAATATGCAGCAGAAATAATATTATCATTAATATTTGTAATGCTTTGCACAAATTACTTACTTAAGTTTGTAATATCTATAAGAATTTTCAGCCAAACTACATTTAATTACATTACCAACTAATAAAAATACCACATGCTTACCAGAATTCGCCGTCTTTTAAACCAGTTTTTTAGTAAATCTAGAAAAATTGACAATGAACCACTAAATAAAGTGAGTTTAATAGTCATTATTGTCATTGATATCTTCATCCTGATCAATGTTTTTTCTGGGTTAAATGACATTAGTACATGGCATCTTAGCCCATCACAAGCTTACCCTTGCTATTACGAGTGGGATAGTTACCGAACCAAAACTAATCAAGATAAAGACTACGAAATTATTAGAAATACACTCTCATCTGCTATAAATAATCCAACTACTTTTCAGCAATCATATCAAAAAGAACAAGAAGGACATCTAGGTAAAATTTCCCCAACCTGCTTACAATACGCAGAAACCAAAGATAAAATTAAAACCTCGCAAAATCAACAAACTCTAAAAACCATCGATCAGAAACAAACCCAAGTCAGTAACCTAGAACAAAAGAATCAAAACATTCGTAATCAATATGACTCAACACTCTTAGAAAAGATTGCTGGTCAGCCTCGTAACCAATCAATTAATGCAGTCGGTGCTGAAAAAGCCAAACAAGAACTAGATAAAAATAACAGCCAAATCTCTTTACTCAAAAAAGACATTGATAGCCTAAAAAATGACTTAGTTAAAGCACCAGAAAGCGTTAGTTTAATAGCTTTTCTCAAAGATAACAATAAATTTAGTGAAATTGAAACAGGTTACAAGCAAGCATCATTTTGGTATCCCACTATTCAATTTGGCTTTCAATCTCTCTTTCTTGTACCGTTAATTGTCATCTCCTTAGCAGTTCATAACTTATCCCAACGTAGAAGATACGGTTTAGTATCACTAATAAGCTGGCATTTACTAGTAATATTTTGTCTACCCCTCCTCCTAAAAATCTTTGAATTTCTGCAATTTGGGGTAATATTCAGATTTATTTTTGATATAGTTAGCGCACTTGTTGGCGGTTTACTCTTCCTAGTTAGTTATATCTATATCTTGTTAATTCCCCTGATTGGTTTTGGAATTATCAAGTTTTTCCAAGCATTCGTATTTAACACTAAAGTCCAAGCCGCTAACAGAGTTCAAAAATTACGCTGTGTTAGATGTGCTAAAAAAATTCGTCGGGATGATCTGCATTGTCCCCACTGCGGTTATCATCAATATGTAGAATGCCCAAACTGCCACAATTTAACCTACAAACACCTATCCTACTGTAAACATTGTGGACATTTTCAAGATGCAGTTAATTTGTAATATGTAATAATTTTTAGGATGGGTTGAACTAATGTAAAACCCATCTGATTTAGTAAGCTTCAAATCTCCTGCTGTCGTAATGAAAAGTTAAAAATGTATCTTCTTCAACTAATATCCCTAACACAATATCAAGAGTCTCTTTAAAATAGGGGCTACCAGATTCTTCTTCGTTACTGATAATAGGTTCATCCAGTATAGCCACCACAATAGCAGGTTGATTTTTATAAGGTAGTCTTCGGTTTTTGAGGTTTTCTTTCCATTTTACCAGTTGACCAACTTGAAAAGATTCTTTTTTTAGTAAATTATTGCAAGCAGACTGAAGTTTAGCTATATATTCCTCTCCATAATTTTCTTTTCCTTCGACAATATTATTTTCTTCACTATTTAAGTCTTGGCCTCGAAGAGACTGTAGAAGTGTACTCAGTAATTCTTCTCTAACACCTTGTTGTTCACTCATGTACTTTGTTGATCCACTATACAAAACAAACACTTAATGTATTTTCTGGAAAGTTAATAATTCTTGCATTAGAACTGGCGTTAAAATTATTACCAGAGTTGATTTTTACATCTATGCTATGATTAAACTTGATAACAGGAGTGTAAGGGTTCAATAAAGTATTATATTGTGCTTTCCTATTATAACCTATTTCTCTTAGCACAGGATACCATATTTCAGAGCTAATTTTTTCTAGTAAACGAGTTTGGCGTAATTTAATTTCTTCCTTATTTTGTAAACCTTCTACTACATAAAAACTTTTAGGAGGTAATAAGTACCAACTGGCTGGTACAACTTCCAGTAACCACCAATCAAATAATTCACGCCTGCCATAAGAACCAGGAAAAATTGCATACCCTTCTAAGCAATCGTATAAAATTTCTAAAATTGCTTCTACGGATTGGTCATAGTTAAGAACTCTAAGGGCATTATAAAAAACATCCAGAGCCTCACTTATTGATTGATAGTTAACACCTTTTTTTCTAGCAAAATAGGACTCAGCATCTTTGAATATTTCTTTAACTAATTCATCAATTATAGTAGAAGAAATAGTAATATTTTCGATTAAATTAAAACTAATTTCTCCTATCCAAAGTACAATTAAATTAATGATTTTTTTGGGCAAATAACTGGTTGGATTATAAAATTGTAAAGTCGGTTCTACAGCTAAAATTAAAATAAGTGTCATCCAAATATATTGTAAATGGCTAACTGTGCTTTTTCCAGGACGAAATGCTTCTAGAACTTTGCGTAAATCATTCTCTAGGGAAGCTGTTCCATCTGCTTCTTGTTCATATAATTCTTCGTAATGCTCTTGCTTAATTTTGTTAAATAAAATTTGTAGATGTTCAGGTATTGTACCAAGTGTATGCTGGTTGAGATTTTGAAATTGTCTTGTTGTTAATATCATGCTAATCACCTTTTAGATAGATTTAATGGAGGATATGGATGATCCCAGAATATATTTTCTTCTATATTTATATTTGGAAACTTTTGTTGAAACTGTTTTATGACCTCCTGACAACTTTCACAAGGTTCTCGTTCTGTATAAAGGTAAATATAACCTTCTACTTGTAGATCGTAGTTCATCTCAAGAGTATCTGCAATTGCAGATAACACTTTATACTCAGCATCAGTATCCATAAGGCGCTTACTATATAAATCAACTCCTGGCTCAAACTGACCTCCTTCAGATTTAGACTTGGGTTGAGGAATAGGACTATTTTTACCAGCAGTTCCTCCTACAGAAAAAACAACATTGTTCTTGAGATATATCTCCGCTACTGCAACATTACTTCTAAAGTTATTAAAAAATGGCTGATTAAGTATTGGTTTGCCAATATACTTATTTCGTATTTGAGTAGCACATTCTCTTAATCTGTCTTTAATGGAATTTTTATCAAAATTATCTTGTCTATTTGTCATTCAAAAATGTTAGCATTTAAACATAATTGTATTGGATTGTTAGTATGAATTATATCTATATTTAGACTCTTATGTTCTGACATTTTTGGTCACAAGCTGTAAAGCTAGTAGTTAAGATAGCTCTATTATATAGCCAAAAATACTTAAAATTAAGTAATAAATTTTACTTAATCTTTACTTACTGGCTAGTATTGTCTATGGTATGCTATGCGTAGTTTGCTAAATAGTGAGATGATGACTTACCAAAAGCCATTACCTTCTTGCACTAGGCTAGGATCATAATGAATACCAAGACTTGATGACCCATGAATGCGTCAAAAGAATCCTCCTTGCCTTCCTCAGAACCATTAGAACATACACACCATGACAATTTAGACCATCATCACACGGATGAAAATCATGAAAATGGGGGTTCAGTTCATCCTCATATTCATAGTGAAGAGTCTCTGCGGCGGATTGTTAACCGACTTTCTCGTATAGAAGGACACATTAGGGGCATTAAAACAATGGTGCAGCAAAATAGCCCTTGTCCCGATGTTTTATTACAGATAGCTGCTGTCAGGGGTGCATTAGACAAAGTAGCACGGATTGTATTAGATGAACATTTAACTGAGTGTATCGCTAGAGCAGCCCAAGAGGGCAACATAGATGTAGAAATCGAACAATTAAAAGCAGCTTTAGACCGATTTTTACCTTAATTGTCGGAAAAAGGGAAATTCCATCACTAGTTATTATCTTTAGTGTATGGCAGTAGTGTTGTAACTAAATGTCACTATGCCAAAATTAACACTATAGCTGATGGAGTTTCTTTAATGACTTGGGCATTACCAAAGCAGGTACAGAATGGTAAATACACGCTAGAAAGTGTGCTGGGGGAAGGACGCTTTGGTATTACCTATCTGGCTAAAAATCAAAAAGGCGATCGCATCGTCATCAAAACCCTCAAAAATCGCTCTCACCCTGATTTTGACAGGTTACAACAAAAATTTGTCCAAGAAGCCTTCAAACTGGCTAAATGTCAGCACCCCCACATAGTCAGAGTGCTAGAAGATCCATTCCAAGAAGATGGACTTTGGTGTATTGCGCTGGAATACATTGCTGGTGTCAATCTAGCCCATCGAGATAGAAATATCTTACCAGAATCGGAAGCATTAAATTACATTCAACAAATAGGAGAAGCATTAAAAGTAGTTCATGCTAATAACTTCGTACATCGAGATGTCAAACCAGCTAACATTATGATGCGGGCTGGTTCACAACAAGTAGTATTAATTGATTTTGGATTAGCCAGGGGATTTGATAGTAAAAAATTGAGCATCACCAATGTAGAAGACGAAGCCGAACCAGGCTTTACACCACCCGAATTATATTCACATACAGTAGAGTTAGGCGCGTATACAGATATTTATTCTTTAGCCGCCACACTCTACAATTTATTAACAGGACAAATCCCTATTAGTGCCAGAGAACGTGTAGAAAATAACGCACCATTACCAGTCCCAAGAGATTTGAACCCACAAATTAGTCATAATGTTAATAATCAAATTATGAAAGCAATGGATTTAGATATTAAAAACCGACCCCAATCTATTCAAGAATGGTTTGATGCACTGGATTTAAAACCCATTATTCAACCCGAAACACCGAAAAAGCCATTTAATTATGACAAATATGGTTTATGGATTGGCATCTTAGGATTAATTATTGCCCTCATCGCCATATTTACCGGAATTTTCGCCAATGACATTCGAGAATTTTTCATTAAACCATCACCCCAAATTACACCCACAAATAACTCAAAAAATTAATATTTATTAATATAAATTGTAGGTTGGGTTGAGGAACAAAACCCAACGCCGAATCCAACACAAACATTACTATCTTATGTTTAATCTTTGGCTTTATTTCCCACCCTACCCACTCTTTCTCTAACCCAAAATTTAGTCAATCTATCATCCCCATAAACTATGTATTGGAACCCAGGTCATCAACTCCACAACAATAAATATATAATTCAAGAAGAACTAGGACAAGGTGCTTTTGGTATTACCTACAAAGCTATTCATTCACAGCTTAAGTTACCAGTCGTGATTAAAACTCCTAACACAAGACTGAGAAAAGATCGAAATTATTCTCGCTACGTGCAAAAATTTATTCAAGAAGCAGAATTATTAGGGCAAATTTGCCAAGTACCGCACCCGAATATTGTCCGAGTTATTGATTATTTTAACGAAGGAGATAGCCACACACCTTGTTTAGTCATGGAATTTATAGCCGGACAAAATCTATTTGAATTAATCGAAAATGAAGGGAGAATTAAACCATTACCTGAAATACAAGCAATAAATTATATTTCGCAAATTGGCAACGCACTATCTGAACTCCACCAAAAATCAATTGTTCATCGGGATATTCACCCCGGAAACATCATGTTAAGACGAAATAACGAACCGATTTTAATTGATTTTGGGTTAGCCGGAGATATTAAACCCGCTACCAGTTTCTCTAAAAAATTTGGTAATGAAAATTTTGCCCCTTATGAGCAATTTTCTGGTGTCAGAAACCCCACAGTAGATATTTACGGTTTAGCTGCAACTCTTTATTATGCTGTAACTGGTGAAACCCCTACCACATCCTTAGATAGAAAATATTATCAAGCTAATTTAATTCCCCCACAGCAATATAATTCTCATCTCAGTCATCAACTAAATCAAGCAATTTTAACCGGGATGGAATTAGAAGCAAATAACCGTCCTCAGTCCATTTCCGATTGGTTAAACTTGTTAGTTCCACCAGCCGATGATTTAAGTTCAGAAAGAGGTATTGATTATCGTAAATTGCGGGATTTCCTAGCAGCAGGAAAGTGGAAACAAGCAGATAAAGAAACCTATTTAGTGATGCTGCAAGCTGTAGGTAGAGAAGAAGAATACTGGATAAGAGAGGAAGAATTATTAAATTTTCCCTGTACTGACCTCCGTACCATTGACCGTTTATGGCTAAAATATAGCAATGGCAAATTTGGCTTCAGCGTCCAGAAGCGCATTTACTTGAGTGTCGGAGGTATAGCTGACGGCAAATATTATCCTGAAGCTTGGAGTAAATTTGGTGAAAGGGTAGGATGGAGAGTGAAAGGAGAATGGATTTACTACGAAGATGTTACTTTTAGCATCTCAGTGGCACCCACCGGACATTTACCGTACTTACATTCATTTTGGTGTGTATGTCAGACGATGGGAGATGGTGTCTCTTCTCTCGTATCGAGACTTGTAAACTGTAACATCTAAGGGCTTCAGGATTTTATTAAGATTTATTACAGACCCCTTTTCCACGTAGGAATCAACATTGTAGCTTTTCATTACCTGGCACTGGGGGGTTATAGCAATTAGCTGTCACAAATTTTCTAGCTACCTCTTCCACCTCCGTACTTTCCGTTACCTTCTGTCCATCCCACGGTAAACTCATCTGTCCAGGTGAAGCCTTTTTTGGCTTTCCTTTCACCTTCATTCCACTCAACAACCGACTACCCCAATGGTTACGTTTCTCTGGTTTCGCTTGAGTAAATAATATTAATTTAATTTTGTAGGTTGGGTTGAACAAAGTGAAACCCAACATTTATGAGGATTTGTTAGGCATTTGTTGGGTTAGCCTGCGGCAAGCCGCTCCGCGTCTACGTTCCTCAACCCAACCTACCATAAACTATCCCACGATAAACTCATCTATCCAGGTAGAACCTATAATTTTTATGTATACCAATGTTTAGCTTTCTTTGCTGCTGCTTATAAACAATGAGCCTAGAAAATTACAAATTTTATTATTCACTCAGGGGAAATATTAATAAACCTGTTATTTTATTTCTACATGGTTTCATGGGGAAAATTGATGAATTTGACCCAGCCATAGATTTACTCAATGATGAATTTTCCTATTTAACTCTTGACCTTCCCGGACATGGTAAAACTCAAGTTTTGGGAGGAGATGAGTATTATACAATGGCTAATACTGCTCAAGGTTTAATCAATTTATTGGATGAATTAAACATTAATAAATGCTTTTTAGTTGGTTACTCTATGGGAGGAAGATTAGGTTTATATCTGACTTTGCATTTTCCCGATAGGTTTTTAAAAGCTATTTTAGAATCAGCTTCTCCGGGTTTGGCTACTGATGTAGAAAGACTAGACAGAATTAAAAGTGATTATCAAATAGCTAGAAAATTAAATAGAATTTCTACTAAAGAAGAGTTTACTATTTTTCTCAATAATTGGTATAAGCAACCGATTTTTGGTAATATCATCAATCATCCAGAATATCAGCACATGTTAGAAAGTCGTTTAGAAAATAACCCTTCAGAATTGGTAAAATCATTGTGTTTTATGGGTACTGGATACCAGCCTTCTTTGTGGGACAAGTTAAAAGATAATCAAATTCTTTTACTTTTAATGGTAGGTGAATATGATGATAAATTTATATCTATCAATACGGCAATGAGTAATAAATGTAAATTTGCTCAACTGAAAATAATTCAACAGGCTGGACATAATATTCATTTGGAACAAACATCAGAATTTGTAGAAAATATCCAATATTTTTTTACTTAATATCAAAATCAGATCCCCGACTTCTTCAAGAAGTCAGGGATCTTTTCAATTAACTTTGCTGGGCTGGCTTTTTAACCGGTTAGGAGTAGGTTTAACATTTCCTGTGGCTGCTTTTAATTCTTCTTGTAATACTTGTTGATAAACCTGTGGTAAAAACCGAGTATTAGAATTTGTTTCTATTCCATACCCTAAACTTGTCCAAGTGGGAGAAAGTTCTTTTAAAACATCGTTTAATTTTCCTTGACGTAACTGTTGAGGAATATTTGTTCCCCATACACTTGGATCACTTAACCAACGATAAACTACTGTATCTTGATATTCTGGTTCAAAACTATAATTGTCCCAAAACATAAATTTGGTTTTTGGGTGATAGCGCGGTGCTATTTGAAACCAGGTTGTATTAATTATTTGATATCTACCGGCAGCTGTGGAACAATTACCAGTGTTTGGCCCTACTGTAATGGTGACACAAATCTCCGGGTGACGGCTGAGGTCGTTTACTTGCTGACCACCATATAGCAATGAGTAGGGACGACTACCAGCCGCTTCACTGGCGGAAATAGTCCGCATTAAGGCGCGTATATAGGGGTCGCCACCTTTCATTACTAAAGGAGGTTGTTTTCCTGCTGTATTCCCAAAGATGGGATCGGAGGTAGATGGTATGTTACCAAACACATACCATTGGAATAGATAAACAAAACCAAGCAGCGCAGCTATAGGGCCAATAAATTTTTCTACGCCTTTATTTTTAACGCCTTCCTTCAGAGTTGGACTCCTTAAAATGCTCTCTACTAGCTAACCACAATGGTAGATGCTTTTATTTCGGCAGAGTTGATATCCTGATGTCAAGTCTTTTGCCCTAACGACTAGAAGTCGCGGCACTTTCCGCTAAGTCCGCCTACGCGGACTAATTGATAAGGGGGTTAATAAAGCAGGATTTGGTATTATTCAGCATTTAGGTTTGCTGGAATAATTCGGTGAAGCTTTTGGCTGTAGCTTCTGGTTTGGAGACGATTTCTACAATTTTATTACGTGCGGCTGGTTCAAATAGGGACTCGACGCTAACCAAGGCTACCTTTTGTCGGGGGATGCTACCCTCAAATAAGGTATCAGCAGTTTGCATAACTATGGGGTTGGGGTTATCTTCGTTTTTTAGTCCCCCTGGTCTGACTATGGTGTAGGGGAGTCCGCTTTTTTGAATATATTCTTCTGCTTGCTTTTTCCAGAACAAGACTAGCCAAAATAGGTTGAGGGGATGGAAGAACTGGGAAACGCACAAGGAAGAAACTAAAACAAAGTGTTGAATTTGCTTGGTTTTTGCAGCTTCAACTAGGTTCTTTGTACCAACAAAATCTATTTGGTAGGGGGCTGTGATGTCAAAGCTGGGTTTTGCACCTGTGGCACAGAGTAAGATGGTGCTATCACCTAAAGCTGTGGTTAAGGTTTCTGGTTGTAATACGTCACCGACAACTAACTCGGCTTGAGGGGGAAGGATAGCCTTAGCTTTCTGTTCGTCTCGCACTAATGCCCGAACGGGAATGTTTCTGGCTACGAGTTCTTGAACTATGCGTTGTCCTGTTTCGCCTGTTGCACCAGCTACAAATGCTTTCATATTTAAGGTTATTCTAAAAAACTATTATTTGCTTTACTAACTCTTTATTCTAGTGATTCTCGGAAGTAGATGACGGATTATTGAGGTTTAAGTCAAAATGTAATCTTATTGCATAATAATCACCCCTTTGTGGGAATTATTGATATAAGCCCAGACCAAAGTATAGAAAAAATGCTTTTATGGTTTCAAAGGACTGTGAGAATCAAAGCGTAGAAATCCAAGAATCGGTTTTGATGGAAGATGAAATTTCCATTGAGGAAGCGGATATAGGGGCGACGAAGTTCTTTGGTCGTTATCAAGACTGTATGGAAATGTATGCGCCTGTTGAGAAGGTAGTTGAGTATTTTAATACTCATTCTCTGTGGTTCGCCCGTTGTGCTGAACCAATGAAGGTGCAACCCTTGGGGGAAAATGGTTATGCTTTGGTGATTGGTCGGTTTGGTGCTTTTGGTTATGAGGTAGAACCGAAGGTTGGTTTGGAGTTGTTAAGCTTGACGGATAGTAAATACCACATTCGCACTATTCCTGTTCCTGGGTATGAGTACCCTGGCTATGATGTGGACTATAAAGCATGGCTACAATTTGTCGAAAGTCCCTTGGAGAATGAGTCTACCTATTTAGGTGCAGTGACAAGGGTGGAATGGGAGTTAGATTTGACTGTCAAGCTGCATTTTCCGAAGTTTATTCAGCGTTTGCCACAGTCTATTATCCAATCTACAGGCGATCGCCTCCTCAATCAAGTTGTCCGCCAAGTCTCCCGTCGCTTAACCCACAAGGTACAAGAACATTTTCATCAGTCTTTAGGTGTACCTTTTCCCATCAAGGGTAAAAAACGGTGATGGGGTATGGGGTATTGGGTATGGGGTATTGGGAAAGAAAATTACTTCCTCATTTCCCCTCTTTGCATCACCCCTCCCCGTGTCACCCCTCCCCGCGTCACCCTTCCCCGTGTCTTCCTAAATAGCGATTACGCTTTGGTCAGAATTTTTTGGACGATTTCTGTACCTGATATGGCTTGCCAAGCAAACAGCCCTAAAATGGCAAAATTTAACACTATGTGGGTGACACGCGCCCAGTTTGCACCTTTTTGCATGAATGGAGATAGGGAAGCGGAAAAGGCTATTAATGCTGTCATGCCTAAACCTGCTAGTAGGTGCGGTCCTACAAACAATTTACCATTATTGATATAAGTGACGGCCATCCCACCGATCGCACCAGCTACCATTAAGGAGAGGAGAATAGAGCCAATCTGGTGGTGTCTTAGATTATACTTACCTTTAATTAGTTCTTTCTTTTCTTCACCTTGAGCATTTCTTGTTCTTTGTATTTGTAGTCCTAAATAGGCGGCATACAAGGAAAGTGCTAACAAGATCCACATGATAACAGGATGTATAAATTCTAGCCAGAATTTAACATTAGGAGAAAGTTCTAAACTTGCCATAGCGATCGCATCCCAATTATTCCAATTATTAATTCTTCATAAAAATTAGCATACCTTTATTTTTGACACTCAGCATTCTTTACTTATTGCGAAAGAGGGGGTAAGAGGTAGGGGGCATCAATCAGGAGTCAGAAGTCAGAAATTAGCAGAAATATTGCTTTTTTTGACTAAATAGTTATTTCCGCCAAGCTGCACTAGACTGATTTTGGATGTTATCAGGGGTAAAACTCCAATGGGAAATTCAGATACAACCACACAGAAGGATGATTTGCTGTTAAAGGCTGCTAAAAGCGGTGATATTAAACAGTTGTCTACTTTGCTGGCTGCTGGTGTTAATGTAGATGTGAGCGATCGCTCTGGCACAACGGCGTTAATGTTTGCTGCTAATCTAGGTTATACGGAAATTGTGCGATCGCTTCTTGATGTCGGTGCTAATATCAATCAAAAAAGAAAAACTTACGGTTTAACGGCTTTAATGTTAGCTGCTAGTGCTAAACAATTAGATATTGTGCAGTTATTAATTGCTAAAGGTGCGGATATCAATGCTGTTAATGAAGATGGTAGTACAGCTTTAATGGCTGCTGCCCAAAAAGGACATTTGGAAATAGTACAAGTTTTATTAGCTGCTGATGCTGATGTCGATATTACCGATAAAGATGAAGATACGGCTTTAAAGGTGGCGATTAAACAGGGACATAGTGCGATCGTTCAAGCAATACTACAAAAAAGCCCAAATGTCAATACGCCCGATACTGAAGGTGAGACACCATTATTGCTGGCGGTGGACTTGGGGAATGTGCAGACAGTTAAAGTATTGTTAGCTGCTGGGGCTGATGCTAACTTAAAAACCTCTGAAAATAGTACTGCATTACTAGCGGCTGTAGGTGCGGGACATGAAGATATAGTCACCACCTTACTAGATCATGGTGCGGAAATTAACCATCAAGACCGAGATGGGGAAACGGCTTTACATTTAGCGGTGGTAGAAGGTTATTTAGAAATAGTGCAAATTTTATTACAAAGGGGTGCAGACGTTAACCGCAAAAACCGCCTGGGTGATACACCTTTATTGGTAGCGGCTTTACAGGGACATAGCCAAATAGTGGAAGCGCTATTAAAAGCAGGTGCAAATACTCAAGTTAAAAATTTAGGTGAACTACCGTTAACATTAGCAGCTAGTCAAGGATACAAGGAGATAGTACAGATATTACTAAATTTTGGGGCGGATGTGAATGCGATCGCTGATGATGGGAAAACAGCTTTAATTAAAGCTACAATCAATCACCAGATAGAAGTAATCAAAATTCTCTTAGCCCAAGGCGCGAATGTCAACTTTCAAGACGCAACCCAAGCTACAGCCTTAATGTGGGCTGTTTCCGCCGGTTACAACCAAGCTACCCAAATCTTAATCTCCGCAGGTGCAGATGTAAACTTGCGTAACAGGGGCGGTTATACAGCCTTGATGATAGCAGAATTTAACGGTTATAGGACGATCGCCCAAATTTTACGCCAAGCAGGGGCGAAGGAATAATTAAAAATTAAAAATTAAAAATTAAAAACTTGAGTTTTAATGACTTAGGGTAAAAACGACAATTACATTGTTAGATCCCCGACTGCTTAAATAAATTGGGGATCTTCCTAAATAGTCTTAGCTAATTAACTAATGACTAATGACAAATAACTAATTAAGTAGTCGTGCAAAATTAAATTCCTACATGGAGAGAGAGAACTCTTAACAGGGAACTCTTAATAGGGAAAGAAGTTGTGTAATTTATTCTGCATGATTACTTACTAAATAGCAAAACTCCGTCGTAACTGTTGTGAATTTGTTACGACGGAGTATAAAAACAGAAACACCAAGATTAAATGCTTGTGCTACAAGAGTAGAAAGTAAGTAAAACCAAACAGTGCATTTACCTTTTACTTCTTACCAGTTGCCCCGTTTCTCCCTCGATGTTTCCTACTGTGCTAGATGTGAAAGATAATATATTTTTTCAGTTTTCGGAAAAGTATTGAAAATATCACTTTCGTTGTATCATCGTCTACATCTACTGCAATAACTCATCAGGAAATCCCTATTTATCTTTATTTTTAGGCACTCGCAGAATTTATGAATTGAAAGTTAAATTTATGCTAATTTTTTGACTGAATAAATTAATTATGCAATTAGATTTCATTTCTTTCCGGGTTTTGTGGTTGGGAATAGGTTGTCAAACCGGAGTTTCTCAAAAAGTAATCAATATTATATTTGAGAAAGTATTGCAAGAATTTTCAATTAACCAAAGTGATATTGTAGGTATTGCTACTATTGACTCTAAAGCTAGAGAAATTGGTTTAATTGAATTTTGTAATTTGTATAATTTACCTCTGAAAACATTTTCAGCAGCATTACTCAGTTCTGTTGTTGTTCCTAACCCTACAAGTATAGTAAATAAAATAGTACAAACCCCTAGTGTAGCTGAAGCGGCTGCTATTCTGGCTGCTTCTGGACTTACTACCAGGGGAAAGTTATTAGTACCAAAACAGATTTTGCATTTACCAGGTGAAAAAGCGGTGACAATAGCCATCGCTAAAGAGCGAAAATTTAATCAACAGCCCGGAGAAAATAATTAATCACACTGGTAGTAATTGCTAACACAATTGAACCCAAAAAAGCAGGTAAAAAACCGCGTATTTCAAAACCAGGAATTGGAGTTAAGACACTTGCTAACCACAGAGTAAAAGCATTGACAAAGAGTGTAAATAAGCCAAAAGTTAATAAAGTGATCGGAAATGTTAACAAACTTAAAATAGGACGAATGATAGCATTTACTAAACCAATGACAGCCGCAGCAACCAAAGGAGCAACAAAGCCATTGATAATAAATCCAGGTACAATTTTAGCAGTAATCGATAACGCAAAAGCCGAACCTATCCAAGTTAATAGAAAGTGTTTCATAATTTTTGCTGAATAAGTAAACACAAGAGCTAAATTAAGCTGTTAAGTTTTCAACTAGCACAGTATAGCTAGGACAGCTTGGCAAAAATAACTATTCAGTTCAAAAATATTCAAATGCCTATCAAATCAGCTTTCTTGCTTCCTGTTTCCTGGCTTCTTGCACTAGTCAGAATGCTCATTGTGACTTAGTTCATTAATTTTGAATTTTGTTGGCGTAAGCCTTGCCGTAGGCTATTTTGAATTTTGAATTGTTATTTAAGTTGGCCTTTCAACGTTGTTGAGAATACTGCCGCACAAAAGCTTCCCAAGTAGCACCACCGACAACACCATCGGCCTCTAAACCATAGCGTGTTTGAGCCGCTTTGACAGCTGCTTCTGTTGTCACCCCAAAGTCTCCATCTACACCAGCCTTTAAAAATCCTAGTCTTTGCAGTATTTGTTGTAACTTCAGCACATCTGAACCACGCATACCCACACGTAAAATCGGCCAACCTTCGGCAGTATATTGAATGGTAGGAATTTGTTTATTTTTCGGGGTTGGTTGAATTAAGTTAGTTGCTGGCTGGGTGCGGTTAGTATTTTGACTGCGTGGAGTTGGGGCGGGTTTTGGTTGTGGTCGCTGTTGAGTAGTATTAGTTCTAGTTGTAGTATTGTTAGGCTTGGCCGGAACTGTAACACCAGTGCTAGGTCTGGGTTTAGTGGCAGTGGTGGGGGTAGTTGATGGGGTTGTGGTAGTAGTTGCGGTTGGGGGAGTAGGAAAAAGTTTTTGCCAGGTGATGGAGTCTACTACACCATCAGGAGTCAAACCAGCCGCTTGTTTAAACTGGGAAACGGCACTGGCTGTATTTTCGCTATAAATGCCATCTACTGCACCTGTGTAAAAACCCAACAGTTTGAGGGCTGCCTGAAGTTCTGATACACGTTCACCTTGACTACCAATTTTCAAAGTGGGGCGGTTAATATTCACTGTGGCTGCTACTTGGGCAATTTTTACTGGTGCTGCGATGGCTACCATCCCAGAGAAAGCAATTAACGCAGGTGTAGCAGTTAATAAAAGTAACCGATAGTAGTGGGAGATGCTGTTTGTCAGGCTGCCTTTCATAATTCTTAATCAGAATCTTCTGTTGGTGATTTTACCAAAAACCTGGGTCTAAAGCCCCGTCCTTCTAGGACGGCTTTTCTTCTTGCAGTCTATCAATCCAACTCTCAATCATTTGAGTCATCGTCTTCCGTTTTTGTTTGGCAACCCGTCTAAGTTTTTCAAGCCTTTCTGCCTCAAGCCTAATACTTAATCTTTCCTTCATTTATCTACCCAATGGCTATCCGTTGTGTTATAATACTAACATGAAAACACTAAAGTTTAAGTTGTACGAACACAAAAGGAATAGACATCTCAAACGGATGATTAACTCCGCAGGGGTGATTTATAACCATTGCATTGCTCTACATCGTCGGTACTACCGGATGTGGGGCAAACACTTAAACTGTGCAAAACTTCAGTCACATATTGCCAAGTTAAGAAAACGCGATTCTTTCTGGCAATTAGTAGGCTCTCAAGCAGTACAAGATATCTGCCAGAGAATAGACAAAGCCTATCAATTATTTTTTAAACACAACAAAAAAGGAGTCAAGCCACCAAGTTTCAAGAAAGTCAAAAAATATAAATCATTCACCCTGAAGCAAGCCGGTTATAAATTCTTGGGTGGAAGCAGAGTCAAGATTGGGAACAGGGTTTATCAGTTGTGGAAATCCAGAGAAATAGAAGGGAAGGTTAAAACACTAACTATAAAGCGCACCGCGTTAGGTGAGTTGTTTATGGTTGTTGTAGTTGACAATGATTCAGAACCAGAAATTAAATCAATGACTGGTAAAATAGCAGGGTTTGATTTTGGTTTGAAGACTTTCCTCACCTGTTCTGATGGAACTACAATTGATTCTCCACAGTTTCTCAAACAATCTCTAAATACCATCAAAAAAGCTAGTAGGAACCACTCTCAGAAAATCAAAGGTTCAAACAACCGAGAACGAGCAAGAAAGAATTTAGTTCGTAAACATGAGAATGTTTGCAACCGCAGACGTGATTGGTTCTGGAAATTAGCTCACACTTTAACTGATGAATTTGATGTCTTGTGTTTTGAAACGCTTAACCTCAAAGGTATGCAGCGACTTTGGGGGAGAAAGATATCAGATTTAGCCTTTGGTGAATTTTTGCAAATACTAGAATGGATAGCCAAAAAGAAAGGTAAGCAGGTTGTTTATATAGACCAGTGGTATCCATCTAGTAAAACTTGTTCTTGTTGCGGTCATGCTCTAGAAAGTTTAGATTTATCTGTTAGACAGTGGCGTTGTCCATCATGTAATTCTGTAAATGGACGTGATGAAAACGCCGCTAAGAATATTCAAATGGTTGGGGCATCAACCATTGGGTTAGGTGATGTGAGACTGGCGGAAGCCAGTAATTGCTGTTTGACCCCAGAATCCCCATCCTTTTAGGGTGGGGAGTATGTCAAAGCTGAGGCGGCTAAATGCTGAAAAGTATTCTAATTCACAGCGCCCTTAATTGCCTCCTCTTTACCTACCAAGGATAGATAAGGTTGCTGTAAATATTGCTGTGCTGCTGTCATGGCATCTTTGGCACTCACATTACTAATGATTTCTGGGAATATTTGGTCAAATTCTATCCCTAAGCCTAAAATTTCATACCAGCCATAAATTTGTGCAATTTGTCCGTTGGTTTGTTTACCCAAGGCATACTGACCCAAGATTTTGTTTTTGGCTGTTTGCAGGGCATCGGCTGAGAGTTCTTCGCTACCTAAGAGTTCGACTTCTTGGCGTAGTCCTTGCAGGGCAATACTGGTATTTTCTGGGGCTGTACCCATATAAACTACAAAGGATGCTGGAAAAAGACGGGTGGAATAAATGGCGGAAACTTCATAAGCTAAACCCCGCTTTTCTCGTAGTTCTACAAATAAGCGACTAGAAAGACCATTACCTAAATAGGTAGATAACAGTTTGAGGGCGGCATATTCGGGGGTGTTGACTGATGGCCCTTTATAACCCAGCATGACAATTGATTGCTGTGTGTTTAAAGGTTTAAGACAAGTTTGGGGGGTTGTATTAATTTCTGGTAGATTGAGGGTTGGTAATGGTTGGGCTGGTGGTTGCCAGTCGCCAAATATTTCTGTGACTAATGCTTGGGCTTGGGTGGTAGTAATGCGTCCAGCAATACTGATGACTATGTTATCGGGGCGAAAATGGGTTTGGTGATATTGTACTAAGTCGGCACGGGAGAGGCTGCTAACGGTGGCTTCTGTTCCCAATACCGACATTGCATAGGGATGGTTGTGGTAGATGGCTTGGCGCATTTGTTCAAAGGCCAAGTTAAAAGGCTGTTCTTTTTGGGAGCGAATATCTTGGATAGCTAACCGCTTTTCTAGTTCGACTTGGGTTTCGGGGAAGGTTGGCGATCGCAACAATTTTCCCGCTAATGTTAAAATCTCAGTAAAATCCTCTGTCACTGTCTTACAAGACAGCAAAAAATAATCAGTGGCTGCATCGGTGCTTAAACTTGCGCCTACTGACTCCACCGTTTCCGCAATTTCTAAACTAGATAAACCATCACATCCTTTGGTCATTACCGAAGCCAGCAAATGAGTTAAACCTGCTTGTTCCCGGCTTTCGTAACAGCTACCAGCCCGCACAAAAATACGCGCGGCAACAATATCCGCAACTGGATTTTCTGTTACTAGTAAAACGATGCCATTATCTAGAACGGTACGATAAATCAAAGATTGAGAACTATCTAAAATTTGCATTACGTACTCAAATTGTGAATAAATAGCGAAAAATCAACAATAACTCATGACTAATCAGGCTTAAGAATTGTTACGACATAATTATCTGGTGAAAGATAGTTTTGCGCTAATTTTTGCAATTCTTGAGCATCAAAAGACTGAATCTGCTGGGGATAGGTAACAGCTAACTCAGCTTGGGCTAAGGTATTATAATAACCGTAAAGTCCTGTCAATTGATTTGGAGTTTCTGTACTAAAAGCAAAGTCATTACAGACTAACCTCCGAATGCGGCTAAGTTCTTGCTCACTCACCAAATTATTCTGCAAATCATCCAAATGAGCGCGAATTATTGATTCTACTTTCTCCACATCTTCGGGTTCTAACCAAGCAGAAATGCTAAATAAACTGGCATCACGTTGTAAAGAAACCTGAGAACAAATTCCCTGTACCAGCTGTCTCTCTTCCCGCAAGTCCCTAACTAAACGCGAAGTTCTACCTTCTGCTAACAATATTGACAACAAATCTAACCCATGACATGAGCGGAGTTGTTCTATTCCTGGTGCAGTCCAGGCCATTATTAACCGCCCTTGCTCTAACCTGGGTAATTTTAACTCCTGACGACGAATTTCAGTAATTAATGGTATTGATTCTATTTGATATTCGGGACAATTAGCCCGTGGTGCAAATTCAGCAAACGCAGAATTTACTAATTTCTCAGCTACATCAGCAGTAATTCCCCCGACAATTACTACTGTCATATTTTCCGGCTGGTAGTGGGTGCGGTGAAAATAACGCATTGCTTCTGGTGAATGCTGCATTAATTGCTTTTCGCTACCCAGAATAGAACGTCCATAAGGGTGGGAATGATAGACATTATGAATTAAAGATTGAAATCCTAACCAGTCGGGGTCGTCTTGACAAGAACGAATTTCCTCTAATACTACATCTCGTTCACGGATAAATTCATCTTCAGGAATGGCTGCATTCAGTAATAATTCTGCTAAATAGGGGAGAGTATCAGCTAGGTATGGTGCTGCTGTGGTGAGGGAATAATGAGCGTAATCATAACTTGTGGCGGCATTACTCACACCACCAAGCTTTTCAATGTTATAATCAAACTCCCCTGGTAATATGGTCTCAGTTCCCTTGAAAATCATGTGTTCTAGAAAGTGAGCCATCCCAAACCAAGGTTCTGGTTCTCTAATTGCTCCAGCACGAACCCAAACATCTGCCACAACTACAGGGGTTGTAGGAATCTCTTGATGAATCAGTGTTAAACCGTTGTCTATACGAAAAACCGATGCTGGAAACACAGTGTTAGTTAGCTGTAATGACAATTTTTTGTAACTCTAACCACAATTTAACTTAATCTGCTATTTTAACTCGAAATTCCGCCAAAATCAGCACCAAACTCAAGATTCTTTGCATTTATAAGACTAATTCCGGTTACAGATTAAAATGTATTGTCTGATACATACTACTTTTAAGCTTGTTTCATCAATTTAAGAAGCTAAAAAAACACCGTTAGTAAGAACCAGAAAATTTGAGGAATTAATTATTTAATTTTAAAGGAAAATTTCTCAAAAATTGTGATGAATTTTTCATCATTGAGCGAAAAACGTAAGAATTCAGGAGTCAGGAGTCAGAGCGGAGCCGGAGACGCTCCGCCTCCGGTCAGAATGCTGATCCAATCAGGAATAGATAGTAGTAATATTTCTTGAGAATCATTCAGCTTGACTGTAAAAGTCTCTTTAATGCTGAATTCTGGATTCTGGATTCTGAATACTTACGAAATTTGCTGTAATTTAATAAAGATTTAACTATTTTAACAACATGATATTACTCAATAAATTATTTATATTTCAGCAAAAGAAAGTAGCATCAAGTTAATAAGCAATATCCACAAACAATTAAATTTTAAACCATATTTATATCGTGAAAAAATCTGTTGTCTGTTTCTATGAACCATTTACAAGTCAAATAACAGTGCTATATTTGTTCTTTAGGCTGTTTAGCTCTTATTTACCAGGTATTTACCCGGAAAAAATATTCATTTATATATTATGATTAACCGAAAATATACTGAGTAGCATAGCATTCTAAGTTATATTTATATTTTTTCAAATAAACATGAGTGTTTGATATATTACTGTATATTTTAATTACAGACAGCTGCCCAAATCCGTCAATTGAGACGACAATTAGTTCATGTACCTAGTCGATGATCTGATGAGATAAGTTTCTGCTATCACCAAAACGACTACCAAGAAAAATAGAAAATATTTACTTGTAGACTAGGCTAGTATCTTTGTTTCTCAGTCAAGATAACGACTCATGTATAGAGGATTTTAGACTTATGGAAATGGCATATAAAATTACAGCCTCAACAGTCAAGGCAGCTTTTAGTGCTATTACTTCTGAGCCGATAGCAAAAGCAGAAAAAATTCAGATGTTGATTGATTTGGCTAATGAACTACAAAATAATCCTCAATCTGGTGAAGAATTATGGAGTGCTGTGGGCTTATATGAACGGGCTTTAGAGATGTCTAATGGAGAATTGCCAATACTCAAAGCACGTGTACAAATAGGTTTAGCTCGTGCTTTACAAGCAATTCCTGACGAAAGTGCAGAATTATTATTACAAGCAAAAGCAGCTTATTTAGAAGCTTTACCCATTTTACAAGAATTAAATTTGTCGGTAAAAATAGCAGAAGTGCAGATGAATTTGGGGATAGTGTTACAAGCTTTATTCCCCTTGAACTTAGCACGAATTACAGATAGTATTCAAGCTTATCAACAGGCTTTAAGAGTTTTTACATCTGAAGATTACCCACAAGAGTATGTAATTTTATATAACAATATAGCGATCGCCTATTTATCGATGGCTGGAAATACAGAACAGCGATCGCTATGTGAAGGGTTAGCGATGCAAACGTTTGAGGAAGTTCTGAAGCAGATTAATATTGATGATTATCCTCAAGAATATGCTTTACTACAAAATAACTTGGGGAATGCTTTACAGCATTTAGACAGCAAAGATACCATTAAGAATAATTTAAGAGCGATCGCCGCCTATGATCAAGCCTTAACCGTCCGTAATCCTCAAGATACACCACTAGAATACGCTAACACTATTGCTAACAAAGCCAACGCCTTAATCAATTTACCAGATAATCCAGAAAAACCAGAATTTGGTAATCATCAAAACCTGTTAAAAGCTAGTGCTTACTATCAAGAAGCTGTAGAAATTTTTAACCGTCATCATCAAATAGGACAGGCACAAATTGTATTTCAAGCTTTGCAAGTAGTAGAAACAGAATTGAGGCAGAAAGTAGCAGTAATGTAAATGTATTGTTTCTGCTTGTACTAAATAGATAAATGTGGCTAAAAATTATTTATCCAGGCTTTTTAGTAATTTTTATAGAAGACTTTTTTAGCAAATTTTCAAAAATGCAACTATTAATACATTTTACTATTTCATAATGTTTTTAAATAAAAAGTAGTATATAGCAATCCTAAATCATTTATGAACGCTACCTGTTCCCTGTTCCCTTTTTCCATCGGATTGCTATAGTTAATAAATATCTCCATAAAACTGAAATTGTCACCAGAAACTCAAGAAAGTATCTCTAAATTACTTTTTTCTCCTCAAGGTGCAGAAGTAATTTTAGGTAATATTATTGAACCACATCAATTAGTAATACCACTTGCACCAAGTCCTCATAGTATGTTTGGCCCTCGTGGTGCTTGTTTAATTTCACCAAATGGGCCTTTGTGGGTATCAGATACAGGACATCATCGTTTATTAGGATGGAAAAATTTACCCAAACAAGATTATCAACCTGCTGACTGGATAATTGGACAACCAGACTTTTACCATGAAGGACAAAATGCTAAAGGTACACCAGGGAGAAATACTGTTAGCGTACCTACGGGAATTTGTGTTTGTGGTACAGGTTTAGCAGTTGCAGATGCTTGGAATCATCGGGTATTAATTTGGAAAAATTTACCTCAAAATAGCCATGTTCCTGCTGATTTAGTATTAGGACAAGCCAACTTTACTGATAATCAACCAAATCGAGGAAGTCAACAACCATCAGCTAATACTTTACACTGGCCTTATGGTATTTTCTATCATCAAAACCAACTTTTTATAGCTGATACCGGAAATAGACGGGTATTAATTTGGCAAGAATTACCAACAGAAAATGGTCAACCTGCTGATTTGGTTTTAGGACAACCAGACATGATTTCTCGTAATGAAAATGGTGGTAGTTCTCCTACAGCAGCTAGTATGCGTTGGTGTCATGATATTACTTTATGGCAAGATAATTTAGTTGTTGCAGATGCAGGAAATAATCGGGTAATGATTTGGCAAGGAATACCCACAGAAAATAATACCCCTTGTGCTGTGGTACTAGGACAAAAGAATTTTCAAATGGTAGAAATGAATCAAGGAGTATATTTTCCTAATGCTAGTAGTTTGAGTATGCCTTATGGAGTAGATGTAGCAGGAGATTGGCTAATAGTCGCAGATACGGCTAACTCGCGTTTGCTAGGATGGAAAAAGCCTGAGTCTATCCTATTATTACATGGTGCTATGGCTGAGGCTTTGGCCGGACAAGACAGCTTTACAAGTAAAAGTGAAAATCGCAATTTTGGATTACCCAGCAGAAAAAGTTTAAATTGGTGTTATGGAATCAAAATTTGCGGTCAAACTGCGGTAATAGCTGATTCAGGAAACAACCGAATTTTGCTGTGGCAGTTAAATTATGATCATTGAAGAAATTAGAGTCCGGGGAACTGTTCAAGGTGTAGGATTTCGTCCCACTGTCTATCGTTTAGCTAAAGCTTATGGGCTAAAAGGAGAAGTTTGTAATGATGGACAAGGTGTGTTAATTCGGGCTGCTGGTAGTGAAGAAAATTTAACAGAATTTATCCAGAAATTAAAACAAGAATGTCCACCTTTAGCCAGAATCAATGAAATTATTCGCCAACCATATTTAGGTGAATTTAATTTTGATGATTTTATCATTTCTCATAGCATTAGTAGCCAAGTAAAAACCCAAATTGTCCCTGATGCTGCTACCTGTCCCCAGTGTCAAAAAGAAATATTTGATCCTTTTAGTCGTTACTTTCGTTATCCCTTTACTAATTGTACCCACTGTGGACCTCGATTAAGTATTATTCGTGCCATTCCCTATGACAGAAATAATACTAGCATGGCAATTTTTCCCATGTGTTCTGACTGTAATCAAGAATATCAAGATGTAGAAAATCGCCGTTTTCATGCCCAACCTGTAGCCTGTCATGTATGTGGGCCTCATGCTTGGTTAGAACGTGCCGATAACAAACCAGTTACAGCTTCTATGTTTTCCATGCTAGATGATGTAGATGCGGTTTGTACTTTATTACAAAAAGGTGAAATTGTTGCTATCAAAGGTTTAGGTGGCATTCATTTAGCTTGTGATGCGACCCAAGAAGCAGCAGTACAAAAATTAAGACAACGCAAAAAACGCTATCATAAACCCTTGGCTTTAATGGCTAGAGATATTAATATTATTTCTGAATATTGTCAGCTCAACAAAAAAGAACAAGAATTATTAACCAGTCCTGCTGCACCTATTGTTTTATTAGCAATTAGAAATGATCAAAAAGTAGCCCCATCAGTAGCACCGGGACAAAATAGCCTTGGTTTTATGCTACCTTATACCCCATTACATCATTTAATTTTGCGGCGAATGAATCGCCCCATTGTTTTAACCAGTGGCAATCTTTCTGATGAACCACAATGTATTGATAATCAAGAAGCAAAAGATAAATTAGGACAAATTGCTGATTATTTTCTTCTCCATAATCGGGAGATTATCAACCGAGTAGACGATTCAGTTGTGCGAGTAATTGATAATAAATTACAAACTATCCGTCGTGCTAGAGGTTATGCACCAGCACCTCTAAATTTACCGCCGGATTTTGCAGAAGTCAAACCTATTTTAGCTATGGGTGGAGAATTAAAAAATACCTTTTGTTTATTACAATCAGGTGAAGCTATTCTTTCTCAACATTTAGGTGATTTAGAAAATGCAGCCGCCTTTAAAGCTTATCAGGATACTTTGAATTTATACTTAAATTTATTTGAGCATCAACCAGAAATAATTGCTATAGATAAACATCCTGAATATTTATCGACTAAACTGGGTCAAGAACTGGCATCTGTTAATCAAATTAAATTACAAGAAATTCAACATCATCATGCTCATATTGCTGCTTGTATGGCAGAAAATCAACTTCCTCTTAATTCACTACCAGTATTAGGAATTGCTTTTGATGGTTTAGGTTATGGTGAAGATAATACACTTTGGGGTGGTGAATTTCTCCTTGCTGATTATCGTCAATTTAAACGTCTAGCTAAATTTAAACCAGTAGCAATGATTGGAGGAGAAAAAGCGATTTATCAGCCTTGGCGTAATACTTATGCTCATTTAATCTCTGCTTTTAATTGGGAAGATTTACAACAAAAATACCCGAATTTAGAATTATTAGACTTTTTAGAACAAAAACCGTTAAAATTAATGAATCAGCTAATAGAAAAAGGCATTAATTCGCCTTTAGCTTCATCAGTCGGACGCTTGTTTGATGCAGTAGCAGTCGCTATAGGTATTTGTCGAGAAGAATGCAGTTATGAGGGACAAGCAGCCATTAACCTAGAAGCTTTAGTTGATGTGAATATCTTAAATAATGATAAAGAAATACAAAATTATCCTTTTAAAGTTGACTTTTTAGATAGTATTTATTGTATAGACCCTAGCCCAATGTGGTTAGCGTTGCTTACTGACTTACAGCAAAGAGTTACCCCGGAGGAAATAGCTACTAAATTTCACAAAAGTTTAACTAATGCTGTTGTCAAAATTGTGCAGCATCTTACAGTTGAAAACACCATTAATAACGTTGTTTTAACGGGAGGAGTATTTCAAAATCGGATTCTTTTAGAACAAGTTACCAAAAATTTACAAAAGCTAGACATAAATGTCCTCACTCATAGCTTAGTTCCTGCTAATGATGGGGGTTTATCACTAGGACAAGCTGTGATTGCTGCGGCTAGGTCAATTCATAGTAATTAATATTTTCTCTGTGGTTATATCCAATCGATTAAATTAACAAAAGGAAGATAAAAATGTGCTTAGGAATTCCCGGACAGATTATCGAAATTACCGACGCTAACCACAAGTTAGCAACAGTAAATGTTGGTGGTGTCAAGCGTCAGGTAAATATTGCTTGTATTGTGGATGAACAACATCCCCCAGAAGCTTGTATAGGTGATTGGGTATTAGTACATGTCGGCTTTGCTATGAATCGCATTAATGAAGAAGAAGCCGCAGAAACATTAAAACTTTTGCGAGAATTGGCAGAAGTACAAGCAACAATGAGTAGTTAATTAACTTAATCTAATATAAATATGAAATACGTTGATGAATTTCGCTCACCCGATAAAGCTGAAGCCTTAATCAAAGAAATTACCAACCTTAGCCAAAAAATAGGTAAACATTTAAAAATCATGGAGGTATGTGGAGGCCATACCCATTCGATTTTTAAATATGGAATCGAGGAAATATTACCGCCTAATTTAGAGTTGATTCATGGGCCTGGGTGTCCAGTTTGTGTGATGCCTAAAGGAAGAATAGATGATGCGATCGCTATTTCGCAACACCCCCAAGTCATACTTACCACCTTTGGCGATGCGATGCGTGTCCCTGGTTCTCAAATCAGCTTGCTACAAGCTAAAGCCGCAGGTGCAGATATCCGCATGGTTTACTCACCTCTTGATAGCTTGCAAATTGCCAGAGATAATCCTGACAAAGAAGTAGTTTTTTTTGGTATAGGCTTTGAAACCACCGCCCCCAGTACCGCCTTTACCATCTTACAAGCCGCAACCGAAAACCTCAATAATTTTAGTATGTTTTGTAATCACGTCCTTGTGATTCCCGCTTTACAAGCATTACTAAATAACCCTGATTTACAACTAGATGGTTTTATTGGCCCTGGTCATGTCAGCATGGTAATAGGCACAGAACCCTATCAATTTATTGCCCAAAAATATCATAAACCAATTGTTATTTCTGGATTTGAACCATTAGACATTTTCCAATCGATTTGGATGCTATTAAAACAAATAGTAGAAAATCGTTGCCAAGTTGAAAATCAATATAATCGCCTAGTCCAACCAACTGGAAATACAATTGCTTTAGCAGCTATAGATAAAGTATTTACAGTTCGGGAAACATTTGACTGGCGGGGTTTAGGTGAAATACCCAATTCTGGTTTACAAATTCGTCCTCAATATGCCCAATTTGATGCTGAACTTAAATTTACTATTCCTAACTTAAAAGTTGCAGATCACAAATCTTGCCAATGTGGAGAAATTCTCAAAGGAGTTCTTAAACCTTGGGAATGTAAAGTTTTTGGTACAGCTTGCACTCCCGAAAAACCCCTTGGTAGTTGTATGGTATCTTCCGAAGGTGCTTGTGCAGCTTATTACAAATATGGGCGACTTTCCACCATTAGCAAGAGAACAAAATCTGTAAATTCTTCAGTAGCCATCATTTAATGCCAATTCAAAATTCAAAATTCAAAATTACAGCAGGGAACAGGGAACAGGGAACAGAGTTGAAAGTCTCTTAGCATAAGGCTTTTGTCTTAAAGTTTGTACCTCATTTACCTGAAACCTGCTGTAGGAAGGTAAGATTTTATCAGGGTTTAGCAATGTAGTTTTATTACCTTCTTGTAGTGAATTAGTATATTAGCTTTCTCTGTTTAAAGTGTTCTTCTGTGCTAGATAATTGCTAACTAAAATCATTAGGAGTAAATTTCATGCCCTTTGTCACCGTCCAAATTGCGAAAGGTCACTCCATAGAAAAAAAGCGAGAAATAGTCCAAGCCGTGACTAATGCCCTAATTTCTACTTTAGGTACAAAACCTGAATGGGTAACAGTGCATATTGATGAATTTGAAAGAGATAATTGGGCAGTTGGTGGAGTATTACATAGTGATAAACATGCAGGTAGGCATGAAGAAAAAGGGAGATAAATTTAGTTAAATAATTCTAAGATGTGTTAGATATTTGCTAATACATCTTAGCAGAATTAGAGATTTAATTGAAATTACTAATTAAAATAAGCAGCAATTTAAAAATGAACTTTTCTCATCAAAACTTAACCCAAAATCCCCTCTTTCAAAAAATCGAACAAGTCCGCCGTCGTCAAGGTAAAGTTCAAGATACACATATTAATCTTGCTCATGGTAGCGGCGGTAAAGCCATGCGTGACTTAATAGATGATATCTTTGTTCAAAGTTTTAATAATCCTATTCTTAGCCAACTAGAAGACCAAGCTAGTTTTAATTTAGCTCATCTTTTATCACAGGGAGATAGATTAGCTTTTACCACAGATTCCTATGTTGTAGATCCCTTATTTTTTCCTGGTGGTGATATAGGAGAATTAGCTGTTAATGGTACAGTAAATGATTTAGCTGTCAGTGGTGCAAAACCCTTATATCTTACCTGTAGCGTAATTTTAGAAGAAGGTTTACCAGTAGAAACTTTACGCCGTGTTGTGGCAAGTATGAAATTAGCAGCAGAAAAAGCAGGTGTACAAATCGTTACTGGTGACACTAAAGTTGTACATCGAGGTGCAGCCGATAAACTCTTTATCAATACTGCTGGAATAGGCGTTATTCCCAGTAAAATTAACATTTCTGCTCATAATATTTTACCAGGAGATGCGATAATTATTAATGGGGAATTAGGCAATCATGGGGCAGCAATTTTAATTGCTCGCGGAGAATTGGCACTAGAAACTAATATCGAAAGTGACTGTCAATCCCTCAACAGTTTAGTAGAAACTATTTTAAATGTCTGTCCTCAAATTCATGCTATGCGGGATGCAACAAGGGGCGGTTTAGCTACGGTTTTAAATGAATTTGCCCTTAGTTCTAATGTTGGCATTCGCCTGGAAGAAAACGCTATTCCTGTGCGGGAAGAAGTACAAGGAGTGTGTGAAATTCTTGGTTTAGATCCTTTATATTTAGCTAATGAAGGAAAGCTAGTTATCGCGGTTTCAGGTGAATATGCTCAAACTGTTTTATCAGCTATGCAAAATCATCCAGCCGGTAAAGACGCTTGTATTATTGGTGAAGTTATTGACTCTCCTCCAGGTATCGTTTTATTAAAAACTGCCTTTGGTGCAGAAAGAATTGTCGATATGTTGGTGGGTGATCAATTACCCAGAATTTGTTAATATTTAATCTAGTGTTATGCACGAATTGGGAATTACTCAAAATATAATTGCCATTGTCAGCGAAAATGCCCAAGGTAAAAAAGTGCAGAGAGTTTTATTAGAAATTGGTAAACTCTCAGCCATTATGCCAGATGCTATCCGCTTTTGTTTTGATATTTGTGCCAAAGGTACAGTTGTGGAAGGTGCTGTATTAGAAATTTGGGAAATTCCTGGTATGGCTAAATGTCGCCAATGTGCTGCAACAATTCCTTTAGAACAACCATTTGGCATTTGTAAATGTGGTAGTGTGCAATTAGATTTATTAACTGGTGAAGAATTAAAAATTAAGGAAATTGAAGTTGAGGAATTATGTGTGTAACTTGTGGTTGTTCGGATAATAATGACGCAAAAATTACTAATCCGGTAACAGGTGAAGTTGATGATCATCATGATCACATTCATACCCATACTTTACCTGATGGTACAGTCATCACTCATACTCATCATCATGATCAGCATCATGACCACGACCAGGATACAGCACCCCATATTCACGCCAAAATTCACAATACAACTATCTCTTTAGAACAAGAAATTTTAGGTAAAAATAACTTAATTGCTGCCCAGAATCGCGGCTGGTTTAAAGGTCGAAATATCCTTGCTTTAAATTTAATGAGTTCTCCCGGTGCAGGAAAAACTACTTTATTAACTCGTACTATTAATGATTTAAAACAACAGTTAAATATTAGCGTTATTGAAGGCGACCAAGAAACCACTAACGACGCACAAAAGATTAAAGAGACAGGCTGTAAAGTGATACAAATTAACACGGGTACAGGCTGTCATTTAGATGCAGCAATGATTGATAGAGGTTTACAACAATTAAACCCACCATTAAATTCAGTAGTGATGATTGAAAATGTGGGGAATTTGGTTTGTCCTGCTTTATTTGATTTAGGAGAACAAGCCAAAGTAGTTATTCTCTCTGTTACAGAAGGAGAAGACAAACCAATTAAATATCCCCACATGTTCCGCGCTAGTGAGATGATGATTCTCACTAAAATTGATTTACTACCCTATGTACAATTTGATGTCCAACGCTGTATTGAGTATGCGAAACAAGTCAACCCCACTATTAAAATTTTCCAAGTTTCTGCAACTACTGGCGCAGGTTTAGAAAATTGGTATAGTTGGTTAACACAAGAGGTAGGGAGTTTGACAAATCTAACGCCTGTTTAAAATGCCGTAAGAATTCAGGAGTCAGAAGCCAGGAGCCAGAATGCTTGCCAAATCCAGAATTTAAACGCTCAATACTTTGTAAAACCATCACTTTAATTGCTAGAAGTTTTGTTTATTCTGAATTCTGAATTCTGGATTCTGAATCCTTACAAAATGCCTAAATTTTTAGCCTAATTTAAGCATTAACTGTGTTAGTGGTGGGTTGTGCTACTATTTGTTTTTAACAGCTACACACATTAAAGACATAGCTGCTGCTGGTGAATTAGGGTTAATTCCTGATAGCATTTGTAATGCACGCCAACGGAATATAGGACGACCGTAATTTCCTGTGAGTGCAGCAGCACCTACATTATTATTGTGAGGGTAAACATTGACAGTAAAACCCATAGGTTCTAGGACGTTATAGTAAAGTTCTGGTGTGACCCCATCACCTGGGTATTCTGCATGTATTTCTGTAGCTACCATCCATTTTTGTTGTTCTGGGTCAATCTGAATACCAGGTTTAAACAATTTTCTCAACTGCCGTCGATACTTCCACAACAACAAGGAAATTCCTTTAAAGTCTAAAGAGGAAAGTTGTTGATCGCGATCGCTAATTAGCATACCACCAGGACGCACTAAACGCGCTGCTTCTGCTAGAACTTGCGCCATATTATCACAATGGTGCAAAGTAGCACTTAAGGTCACAATGTCAGCAAAACCAGATACAAAGGGCATTTGGTGTGCATCTGCCAAAACCGGAATATAGCCTAGTTCTTTAGCAACTTGTAGTCCCCCTTTGGCAATATCTACACCAATAATCATACGTGGTGAACCACCTAAAGTAGCTAAAACATTACCAGGTCCACAGCCAATATCAACTACTATTTTGTTATCCCAACTCCCCATTGCTGCTTGCCAAAGTGAGCGGAATTTTTCATCTCGATGACAATATTCTAAGTATTCTCTAGTCCATAATGGATGACTAAAGTAATAGCTGTTTGCTTCTTTTGTGGGCGTGAGTTTATAACCTGTAAAGGTTAAAATTCCATCTTCTAAGATACCTTTTTGACTCAAATACGGCTGAAGCAGTGAATATTCATTGGCTGTAGCTTGCATGGTTTTTCCAATTTTGTAATCATTTTTGACAAGCGGTTGTTAATCACAGCAATAAAGATGTCTTCATTTGCCCAAAGTAGCAACCAAGCTGGCTTTGAGTTAATTTGAGTTAATTTTAAATCAAGTGCCTAAACATTAATTTTTAAGCCCTTCTTTTAATTATAGTATCAATTAAACTAATTTAAAAGTCTGTTTCATGAAATTTGCTTAACTGAAATTGATCAATATTTTTGCTAATTCGAGCCAAATTATAGGGTGTTAGATAAGCCGGTGAATGTAAAGCCTAATAACTGTTTTTGATGTTAAATGTTTTCTTATTCACTCGCTAAATATAACTATCAAAACACATACACCTAAAATTTACCTATTCCTTTAGTAAGATATTTGAATCTATCATTAGTTGGAGTGTACTTAATATAATATTGTGATCAAAACAACATATGTTTAAAATAGTGGTAATAAATAATATGAACAGCTAATTAAGTAATTAGGCAGAATAAATTACACATATTCTTTTCCTGTTCCCTGTTCCCTGTTCCCTGTTCCCTCTCTTCCACGTAGGAAGTTAATTTTGCACGATCGCTTACAACTCTGCTGCTCCCTGGATACAAAAGAATCAGGTTGTAGGTTGGGTTGTAGCTTGCTTCCCATAGGGTACACAGTGAAACCCAACATTAACTGATGGCCACAAGGGGGATGTTGGGTTGCGTTCCTTAACCCAACCTACAAAAATTAAATCCATATTTTTACCATCAGAGAAACGGAAGAACCCTTTTGAATTAAAGTTTTGAAATTCTCAATTTTTGTACCTCAATCAATCGGTTATTTTTATTTCTCAAAAATTGTCAACACAACAGGGGCTAATAAATAGTAGTGACCTAAACACCGGAGTCCAGCAACATTACCTAATTGTTCTCGCTGTTCTCGATTATAAAATTTGATTTTAGCTAAAGATTTAGACATTAGAGACCATGTTGAATTGGGCAAAATGTTATCAGCTAAATAAAAGCGTCCACCTGGAGAAAGTACCCGCGCTACTTGATTAAAAACCTGTTGGGGTTCAGGATAATGTAAGAAGCTTATGGTATTAAAAACCGCATTAAATTGGTTTTCAGCAAAAGGTAATGATTCCGCATTACCTTCTAGATAAATTAACCGGGGATGATGGCGGTTTTTTTGTCTAGCTACCCGTAACATCTGAGGAGATAAATCTAATCCTGTTCCCCGTAAATCGGGAAATTGGGTTGCTAAACGGTCTAATAAACGTCCAGTTCCACAACCTAAATCGAGTACGTTGGCTTGGGGTGGTAATTCTACTTTAGTCAGCAATCTTTTATGGACTGCTTGATAAAAAATTGTGGTAAAAAGTAAGTCGTAGTTAGGGGCCCAACGGTCAAAAAGTTGCTTTTTATCATTGATGACGTTGTTAAACATTTGCGTTCACCACTAGCTAATTATTTGACTTTCTGGGTCTAATCGGCTATAAATTTGACCATCACTCCAGAGAGATTGTACTAAGGTCAATACAGCACTAATTAAGCCTAAAAAGTAGAATATTCCTCTCACCACAATTTTAGAGAATGATCCACTTTTATTGCAAGGTGGGTTTCCTAGTACGTGACAGTCAAATAAACGAATAAATAATCTCACTGATTCAGTAAAAGTGAGATTTTTAAACGCCATCCAAAAGTGATTATGGTAATGGGTAATTTGGTATTGTAAAGTGCGGGTGCTAATGTCATGACAGCCTCCTGTGGGTTCTCCCAAGTGTACTAAGGCTGCTTCTGGATCGTACCAAATTTTATAGCCTGTTTGCCGGACGCGCAGACAAAGATCCGACTCTTCTCGGACGGCACTACCCTGATATCTTTCATCAAAACTTAGTTTGTATTTGTCAAAAATATCCCGTCGAAAAGACATATTACATCCTCTGGCTGAGAGGACTACTTGTGGTTTGATAGTATGGGTAAAGTCCAGATAATACCAAACAATACCGGCATCTGATGCTTCTTTAGGCAAATATTCAATAGTGTAGGTATCTTGATCACCTGCTAAGGATTGGGGGTCGAGAACTCTACCTGCTACTACTCCTACATCAGATTTTTCTAAAAAATTCCGCACATGAGCTTGTAAAAAACCAGGCTTTAATCTGACATCATCATCAATAAATAAGATAATTTCTCCTGCGGCTCGGCGTATACCAAAATTCCGCGCTCCTGGTAAACTAGCCCATTCTAATTGATACAATTTAATTTTTCCTTGGGCTACTAATTCTGTGAGGTAAGCTTGAGTTTCCGGTTCATGTACGGGAGTTTGATCAATGACTAAGATTTCAAAATTAGGGTATTTTTCTTCAACTAAATCGGCTAATGTGTCTCGCAGAGGTTTCTCTCGATTATAGGTAGGGATGACTACAGATACTAAAGGTAAGTCCATATTTTTGACAGATTAGTGAAAAGTGAAGTTAGTTGTGGTTAAAGAAAATTTAGCAATCCTCAATTATGTTTTTATACCATCTGTTCTTCGTTCCCTCACCCTAATTAGTGTGGTTTAGAACTAAAATCGGACTGCTATATTTTGATTTACAGTTTGAGGAAAAGGTGATTTTTAAATAGACCTCTCCGAAAATTAACTATACATGACCTGAGACCCTTGTATGAACGTCAAGGAACGTCTCTACATTCATTACCGGAAATGTCTAATCAATATCTATTATCCTCCTGTTGATGTTAAATAAGTGTTGGGTGTAGGTTGTTTTTGTGTAATTTTTGTGTAAACGGCAGCTAGACCTTCTGCTGTGAAGTGCCAATCGTAGCAACGCAGAGCAAAATTTTTGCCTTTACTTCCCATTGTATGCCGCATTTCTGCGGAGTCTAGCAACTTGGTAATAGCTTCTACCCAAGAGTTGAGTTCTCCCGGAACGACTAAGCCAGCATTTTCCGCTAAAACTTGGGAGGAAATTTGTACTTCTGGGGTAATGATGACAGGTAAGCCGGCGGCCATGGCTTCAGCAACAGCGATCGCAAAATTTTCGCCAAAAGATGGTAGTACAAATATATCTGACCCTTGCAGTAGTAAGGTTTTCTCTTTTCCTTGCACAAAACCTGTCAATGTGGTATGTGCGTCTAGTTTGAGGTCTGCTACTAATTTGGTCAAATACATCTCATAATCTGGATCACCAGAACCAGCTAAAATCAAGTGAAAGTCTTTTTTATCTTTGATTTGACTCAGAGATTGCAGTAACAAATCAGGACGTTTTTTCGGATGCAGTCGGGAAAGGAATAGGATAATTGGTCTTGTATCAGGAATCTGGTAGCGATCGCGTAGGCTTCTCTTAGCTTCTGGAGAATCAGCAAGTGGTGTTACACCTAAAGGAACTGTAAAAATGGGCGCTACTATGCCAAAATTTCGTGCATCATTGGCTTCATTAGCTGTTGTACAATGAATTCCTGCGGCATTGTTGAGATTAGCACGCTCCCATAAAAAGCTATATATTTCTTTCTTCAATCTTTTTTGATTAATTACCCAATTATCTAGTTGTCCGTGGGGAGTAATCACATAATTCACGTTTTTCTTTCTAGCTATCATTCCCCCCCTGGTACAAAGATAAGAAAAAAACGAATGAATATGTATCAGGTGATATTTGGTAATATTGCTTTCTAGCCAGCCTGTAAACTCCCAAGAAATTTTAAATTCGTTGACTGGTCGAAATTTACTAGACAAGAATCTAGAAAAGAATTGTACAGGAACTTCATTATATTCTATTAACTGCTGCAAAGGTACTTCTAAATTGCTACTGCCATTGTCGTTAGTTGTAGCAATTTCAGCATCAACACCACATTTTCTTAAGGCTTTTACCATTTCAATCGCAGCTAGATTAGTTCCCCCATCTAAGGGATTAATAGAAGGGATGATGTGCAGCACTTTTAACATTTTTCAATCAATTATTGGTTAATAACTTGTTGGTAAACTTGAATATATAAATCTAACATTTGTGCTTGTGTAAAACGTTGAGCATTTTCCCAGCTTTTGGTTTTCATGCTGCTTAATTTAGGTAAAAACTTAGCGATGATTTCAGCTGCTGCTTGTGGCTGATGAGGATTAATATATATCGCAGCTTCTCCTCCTACTTCATTCATTGGTGGCAGTCCAGAAGTAAATACTGGACAACCACAGGCTTGAGCCTCTATGATTGGCCAGCCAAAACCTTCTTGTAAGGAAGGAAATAATAAAGCCGTAGCCAGAGAATAAAGAGCGCATAAATCTTCGTTGGTAATATTGATCAGTTCAATGACCTTTTCCTGGAGATGATTGATGTTAATAAACTGTTGCATTTCCTGGGTGAATGGTTGACCAGCCATAACTAAATATAATTCTGGATGGCGATTTTCTTGAATCAGGTAATTAAAGATTTTTAACACTCCTAACCGATTTTTATACCAAGAATTATTACCCACATGTAAAATAAACGGGACAGATTGAGCAATGCCCAAAGCAGTTAGACAAGTTTTTGCTGCTTGTTCATCCATAGTTTGATAAGGATAGTTCAATCCCATATAAATCCGAGAAATCTGCTCAGATTTAGCCTTACTCAAACGTATTAAATCATTTCTAGTTTGCTCAGAAACACAGACAATATGTTGAGCTTGATTTAGTCCTTTGAGAATCATCCATTGTAATTGTTTACCAGTCCAACTGGTAGGATTTTCAGGAATTTCTCCCAATGCTGAACGAATCGCTAATAAGTCATGACAGGTAACTACATGGGGAAAGTTTTTTAAGTAGGTAGTGTAAACGGCATTAGCATGATCACAAATGTGAACAACATCAGCCCAAGCTAATTCCCGCCGCAATTGTGACGGGAATAAAATATATTTGTCAATGTAACCTAACCATTTACCTAAACCTGTGGGCGATCGCTTTATTTGACCGATCAAAGCTTGAGGACGAATCACTCGCACTTGATGACCTAAGTCAGTTAAGCCAGTTGCCATCACACTGGCAAATTTATCCATACTTTGGATAGAATCTGTTAAATAATTAGCTAGTAACAAAATCTTCATTTTGAATCTTTATAAATTCATTAAATATGTAGCCATTTTTCATTATTTATGCAAGCTGTCTGCTCTCTGTTATCTGTGAAAACTTTCCTGCTTTCATAATTAAATTCATGATGTAAACACAATCAATATACTTCTAACCAACATTAAGCTTTTTAGGAGTATAAATGATATTTTTCATTGATAAGAACTGTTGCATTCTTCTTTGATTTGTAAACTTATTGTCAGTAAAAGGGAACGGTAAACAGGGAACTCTGAACAGAATTTTCTCACAAATCATTGAGGATTGCTACATCATAATCTGATTAATAATAAATGATTGCTTATGATAACACGAATCCTCCTGTTGACTACAGAGAATCACCAAAACTATGTATTTAAAAGGTTATTTTGTGGTGCGTGAAGTAGAAAAGCTTTTGTATATATCTTTACCAAAATTTTATTTTTATACTGACGAAAAAAAATAAAATTTCCTGTAATCAATGTTATAAGTAGTCGTGCAAAATTAAATTCCTACATGGAGAGAGGGAACAGGGAACAGGGAACAGGGAACAGGGAAAGAAGTTGTGTAATTTATTCTGCATGATTACTTATACCAATTCACCAAAATAAAGTAACATAAGTAAACCAGCAAAACCTTGTACAATCTGACTTTCCCAATTTTGAATTTTGTTGGCGAAGCCTTGCCGAAGGCTATTTTGAATTTTGAATTGGTATTATAGGCAATTATAGCTAAGAGCTAAGAAAATTACCATTTCCTAGCTCCTGAAAATGAAGACTGACAAACCATTGCTTAAGTATGTTTGTCAATCAAACAGTAAAAGTATTACAGCCAGTCTCTATAAGCTGATATTTCATTGACACTAATTTCAAAAGGCTTGCCTCTACCAAAGGGAGGATAAACACAGATTTTAGCGTTACTGGTGAATCGTTCTAACCTATTGCCTAACTGGGGAATATTGCTGACTGTATGCCAGTAAGATACTAAGTCAAAGCAGTCAATATTTAGCATCAAGGTTGTGCCATTGGTGGTAATATACCACTGGCAATTAGATAACAGAACTTGGGTAATGCGATCGCACGCTTGATAAAAACATCTACCAATAGATTGATCTAGCTCTAAATGTAACATTCCATCCTGTTTTGTTACCTCTGTTGGAGGTAAATCATCAGGAGGAAGTAAGGGAAGTTTAGACATAATTGTGTGTCTGTTAATGATCTCGCTGCAAACTATCTCAATTCCGTTGCAGAGACTAAAGCCCAGGATTTAATTACTAGGAAGCTTTTGATTCAACGCTAATGCTTCACTCGCTCAAAAATGGCATAATACTGAATTTGGCAATGCTATTTTAAGCAGCAATTAATTGCAATTCTAGCCAGAGACGGGGATCAGCATCTTTTAGCTTAGATGAAGGGTCACGTAGTAATCGCTTGGCGTTCATACAGACTACTTGAATTAGTCCCATGTTGTCTGCTATTTCTCTCAATAATCCTTTGTATACTTGAACATAGGGCATCACTTCCTCTGTGCAATAAATTCCTATGTATTGAAAGCGTTTAGCTGGTCGTCCCCAAAAGCAGGTGATGACTTTCACGTGACAGCCTTCTAATAATTCCCCAACTTTGGGATAGTATAAGTTGACGACTCTTGTAAATTCTTTAGCTAGGATGTCTTCAGTAATCATTTGACTGATATTTCTGTAGCGTCCATCACTCTATTTAGCATAACACAAATTTATCAATTAAACATGACAAAATAACAGGATAAAACAAAAAAAATAATTAAATATAGCAATCCGATCTGAGTTGTGAACTGACTTGTGGAAAAAAGGGAACAGGGAACGGGGAACAGGGAACAGAGAACAGAGAACTGTTAGGGTTAATAAATGATTTAATACTGCTATATTGGTGATGAGTAATTGAGAAAATTTGTTATTTAAAAAATACCCAAAAAGCTGATGCCGTATTTTAACCATTGATTGACTAAAAGACAGCATCAGCCTAATTAATTTGGATAACTGATTTAGATAAATACGGCAATCCTTAGCAATAAATTTTGAGATGATTAACGTGAATTACGTTCGGCTACCAAAACTTCAGCTATAATTTCTGGAATACTGTTTAAATCTGTATATCCTTGTGAACCAGATATAGGAGACATAAAAGTGTAATTGGGATCACAAGCTCCAGTATCATAAACTTGAATATACCATTTATCTGGTAATCCTTCTACACCCAATTCCACAATATACCAACTCTCACCAATTAACCGAGAGCTAAAAATGGTAAACCAATCTCTGTATTCATCAGCAATATTCCAATCAGCCAGAAGGAATTCTAATGCTATTTGTCCGGCATCAGTTGAAGTTAATAGCATCGCTACTCCTGATTTGCCGCTTCCTGAGAAAAGTCAGGATATAATCCTAATTGTTTGGCTAATTCCTTAGCGATAAAAAAGAGAAATTGTGCGCCGTCTTGATTTCCTTCATGAGCGAACATAGTCGCAACTTGTAACATGGCATGTACTAAACCAGAGTCAATTAATTCTGGTTGCGCTTCTAAAACTTCTGGTTCTTGACCATTAGGACATCTGAGAAGTTCATCAATCAAATTAAAATATTGTGTTTGGCGTTCTTCTGTCATGGTGAATGGGTTAATTTTGAGGTAAAGGTAAAATTACTGTAAGTATTCAGAATCCAGAATCCAGAATTCAAAATTCAGAATTAGAGGAAATTTGAGAATCAATCTAAATGATTTTCGCCAAATTTACCAATCTCTATTCTTTGCGTGATAACTATTCTGACTACTGACTACTGACTTCTGAATTCTTACGAATTCAAAATACAGAATTCAGAAATTAGGATTAAGAAGGCTTATCCAGTCAGCTTTGGTAATTTTTTGAGAATCTTGCGGTTTTAAATTCTTGATGTGATCATGACTCATTCTAATTCCTGATTCTTGAATTCTGACGAAATACTTATTGTTCAATGCTTTGTTGCCAAAGTCTTTCTAACATTTCTACCTGCTTTTGAAAAACATTAGCACGATGTACAAGATATCGGTCATAACCAATAATTCCTATACCAATACAAATTGGTGTTACTAATATCAACCATTGAAAAATCTTAGAAACTTGATATTGTTCCACGACAATTTGTAATTGATCAAGTAGATTGTGTTCAGATAATTTTGTGTTCTCTGGTAACTGGGAGTTATTTACGCTCTCTTGTTTGATAGCTAAACTTTGAGTGCTTATATTAGTTTTACTAACTTCACAAAATAAATTCTGTGTTTTAACTAACTCTAAATGTCGTTCCCAAATTACACCAAATACTACTAACCCCGGAGCTATTATAGCTACAGAAAATAAACAAACTGTTAGCCAATTTACAAGTTTAAATTTCATCTGATTTTTCACTCATACCAATTTTGGATTTTGGCTGGGAAATGCTCATGATTGATGTGTTTAATCAATGTGAAGCAACACTAATCATCCTAATTTGGCATTTTTAGGTCATAGGAAAATAAAATTCAAGCTAGTCATGTAAGAATTCAGGAGTCAGTAGTCAGTAGTCAGAATAGTTATCACTCCAAGAATAGAAATTAGTAATATTTGGTGAAAATCATGTAACTTGATTCTCAAATTCTTTCTAATTCTGAATTCTGGATTCTGGATTCTGAATCCTTACCTAGTCATTTAAAACTTATTCCTCAAAAAAAGAGGTTTTAGTATTGGTAAATACTGACAGGATTTAGCTGATTTTGCATCAACAATAGCAGGAATACCTAGTTAAGAAGTCCCCCCTAGTTCTTAGACTTGCGTCTAGGAATTTCGGGGGGTAGAGGGGAATCTCTGCGTAAATCCTAATAAGGTTTATAGCAGCCACTTCCCCAAGTCCCAGTTTAGGGGATGCAAGTTAAGATTATTAAAATCATTAGATTTGTACTCATCATCTGTAATGCTGATTCAGCAAGGATGAAAAAAAATATTGAGGGTAGGGGTACTAGTATTTTGGAGGTGGGGTACTAGCTTTTTTTCAATAGGGTGCGGGGCTGTTTGCACTCAAATTCTCAGATAGATATGATGATGCTTGAGCCTAATTTTTTGTTCCTGAGTACAGCAGGAAATATTGTACTCAAATCACAACAACCTATGACAAAAATAGACTTAAGTAGCTAGGAAAACAATTAAAAATTGCTAAATCATTTATTTTTAAGTGGCTAAAGAGAAATACAGTAATACCAATTAAAAATTAAAAATTAAAAATTAAAAATGAGGAATGTAGAATTGGATCAGGGTTTGCTGGTTTAAATTTGTTACCTTCTTTTAGTGAATTGGTATAACAAGGGTTTATAATTTTGGATCTGTTGCGGAATTCTAGAGAAACAGGTTTAAATCCTCGAATTCTCAGAGAAGTCGGGGATCTGATTGTTCAAGAATGATTTAAGATTGCTATATAAGTGGTCAGTTTTTAGCCTTCAAGTCTGATGGTATAACAGCCCAAGTTCCTGATAGGTGGAGATTTTGACAACAGCTGATAGCCGACTGTTGAGTGATCATCTGCACGAGAAATCAGCAATTAAAAAAATCGCAGTTAACAGCAAAAGTTATTGGCAAACTGTGTGTAAACTTCTATTGGAATGTTGAGTTTTTGTGGTTTAGTAAGAGTTAAGCCTGATTACTTGACTGATCCCCCAGTACAGATTAAATACTTACTGACTGATGGTTATAGGTTAACACTTAGAATTAGAATTTATAATTTTAGGAGCTTATTAATGCGAATCGCTAAAGATGTAACAGAACTTATTGGTAGAACCCCTTTAGTCCAACTCAACAAAATTCCCCAAACTGAGGGAGTAGTAGCTCGGATTGTGGTCAAGTTAGAAAGCATGAATCCAGCTGCTTCCGTTAAAGACCGAATTGGGATAAGTATGATTTTGTCGGCAGAAGCTGAGGGTTTAATTAAACCGGGAAAAACGGTTTTAGTAGAACCAACTTCTGGAAACACGGGAATTGCTTTGGCAATGGTAGCAGCTGCCAGGGGCTACAGTTTGATTCTCACTATGCCAGAAACAATGAGTAGTGAGCGACGGGCAATGTTACGGGCTTATGGGGCAAAGTTAGAATTAACACCAGGTGCAGAAGGAATGGGGGGAGCAATTCGCAAAGCCGAGGAAATTGTGGCTACTACTCCCGAAGCTTTTATGTTACAACAATTCCGCAACCCGGCTAACCCCAAAATTCACCGAGAAACAACAGCAGAAGAGATTTGGACAGATACAGATGGGGAAGTTGATATCTTGATTGCTGGGGTAGGGACTGGGGGAACTATTACTGGTATTGCGGAAGTGATTAAACAACGGAAGCCAAGTTTTCAGGCGATCGCTGTTGAACCTAGTAATAGTCCTGTACTATCTGGCGGTCAACCAGGCCCCCATAAAATCCAAGGTATTGGCGCTGGCTTTATTCCCGGTGTACTGCGACGGGATTTAATTGATGAAGTGATTACCGTCAGCGATGAGTATGCAATGGCTTATGGACGCAGACTAGCGCGGGAAGAAGGATTATTATCTGGTATATCTTCTGGTGCGGCTTTATATGCAGCTATTCAGATAGGTAAACGCCCAGAAAACGCAGGTAAGCTGATTGTGATGATTCAGCCTTCCTTTGGTGAACGCTATCTTAGCACTTTAATGTTTCAAGATTTGACCTAAAGGAAGTAGGGAAGCAGAGGGAAAAAATATCTGTAGATACAGCAATCCGATCTGAGTTGTGAACTGACTTTTGGAGAGAATGGAACTCTTAACTGTTAACAGGGAACAGGTAATGTTCATAAATGATTTAGGATTGCTATATTTTGTTTAAAAAATGCAACAGTCAGAAGTCAAATTTATGACTCCTGACTCGTCAATTTTTGATTTGGGATTGTGGATTTGAGATTGTTCAATCCCAAATCTCAAATCTTAAATTTAAAATCTAAGATTCCTGCTTTCTACCAATTCTCTAAAATTCAGTAACAGATCCAAAATCAGAAACCCTTGTTACATCTGGCTTTCTTAATTTTGAATTTTGAATTTTGAATTAGTATTAGTGGTGGTTACACTTTCCTTGCTCATGATGATGGTGATGATTACCATGAGCGCAGCCTTGTAAATCTTGCTGCATCAGGTTTTCGCTCATTTCCTTAAAAGACTCATCAACGGCTTTTAAACCAATCCAAGCGTCGATTTTTTCCACATCAAAGCCTACTTCCCGACGGCTACCCACTTCAATTAAGGGACGACGAATTAATAGAGGGTCTTTGAGCATCATCATTAAAGCGGTTTGCTCATCAACCTTTTGTGGGTCAACTTCTCCAGATTTTACCCTTGGTGCAGCCTTGTTGAACCATTCAGAAATGGGGCGATCGCCAAAAAATGATTTTAACCGCTCCACAGTCCAAGGTTCTGTTAAGAGACTAAATGATATTACCTCATGACCTGCGGCTGTTAATAACACTTTCTGCCTGGTATTATTTTTACAACCAGGTTTTTCATAGAAAATCACTCTTGCCATTGAGATAACTCCTAGTGAGATAAATTTAGAGCGAACAGTTTTGCTAATAAATCTTTAGCGATTTACTATTTTTTAGTCACAGGTAATCATTACTAATACTTATCCTAAGACTTATCCATTAATTCCCCCCTATTACTCACCATAAATAATTATTTTTCTCTGTGCCATTCTGCTTAAAACTTTTTAGCAATATGGTGTACTGGTTCAAATTCCCATCTTTCGTTGGGGTCAGTTTCACCATAAATATTAAATGTAACCGTTGGCTCATTACCGACAGCTTCCACTTGATGAATAGCATCAGGAGTAAAACTGATAATATCTCCAGGGAAAAGATTAATTTCTCCTGTAGATTTAATCTCATCGGGATAATTTGGGTTATGGGTGTGCTGCCAAATAGTATTTTTTTCCTGACCTTTTAACACTGCTATTACTCCCCAAGTACCATGATTATGAATATTAGAAATAGTACCTGGAGCAAAGGTCACAGTTTGTACAGTTAACGGAAAACCTAACTCATCGTATAACAATAAGACTGAGGTTCCCGTTGTCGGCTCAGGTGCTAAAAATTGACTATTTACCCAATAAGAATTGACAATTAACCGCCTGACCAGCATTCTAATTTCTGGTAAACAACTAGACTGATCCTCAACATTATTGAGAACATCTTCGACTTCAGTTAGAAACCGATACAAGCGGTAATTATCACGCAGTAAATCCCAAGCTCTGACATTTTTACAGGCTTGATACTGGCCATCACCAGTAACAAACCAATCCTTACCTTGCATAATTTTTATACTTCTAAAATAATGTTTTAGGTAAGGTGGCGAAAGGTGGGAAAACCCGAGGTACGGAACTTAAAGGAATTTGGGGAGAAACAGGCAGAACAGGCATAGTAGGATTGTTATTATTAGCAGCAGTTGTAGATAGAGAAAAAGAGTTAGAAGAACACCCGTTGATAGATAACCAATTACTCATGATGATTGTTGAATGTGGAAAAGTGAATGTTGACTAAAATAAGACTGGTGAATAATTCTTACCCAATGACCAACATGATGCTAATCATCTGTTTCTGGTGGACGTGTTAAAATGTCTAACAAAATACCAGCACCAAAATCATTTTTTTCATCAATATCTCTAATTTTGGTACTGATTGCCTTAGCTTGCTCTAACTGTCCTAGTTTAGCTAATACCAAAATAGAAGCAGCTTGAGCATTTAAGTACAATCTAATTTGGGGTTCTTCTCGTCGCTTGACTAAGACGAGTTTTAGCTGTTCCCAGTTGTCGGGTAATTGTTCTGTTTCTTCAATTCTAGCGATTATTTTCTCTGCTGTTTTCAGTGCTAGAGGATAATTATTCTTGTAATAAAAAAATCTATAAGCTGCGACTAGAACATCTATATTATCCCCAGTTTTGGCGATCGCTCGCTGCATGTACTGTTCAGATTCGGCTGTATTTTCCCAGGTTTGAGCGGCTAAAACTAATAATTCTTGTACTTCTTCTGGAAATTGAACCCAGGAATATTGCTTTGTATCAATTTGCATATTAGCCTCAATTGGCAATTTGATTTATCTGGAATTGCAGACATTTTCAGCTAGAGGCAGAAGTAAAAATCGTGATTTGTTCCTACATAATAGGCTATACTACTAAGAAGTTAGTTTAAACTGTTTCCTAGACAACAAATTAAATAAACTTTATAATTTATTATAGATATCATGGTGCGTCGATTCGTTAACCTACCCTAATATTTTGACTCTTGTAATTTGGGTATCTTACCAGAATATCTAAGTAATTTTAACAACATTACGGCAATTAACTATTGATGTTTTTCTGTACACAAAACCTTTTGCTGAGTTCCGGTAAATAAGCAGTATTCCCCTCTATTTACCTTCTTTGCTGAAGCGCAATAAAATCTAAACTAACTCTCAACAACCTTAGTTGTTTAATTCAGTGTGGGTGTAGCAATTTTTGGGACAAATGCGAGAGCAAGCTTCACAACCGATGCAGTTTTCTGGGAAAGCAACTGTCATTACTTTCCGTTCGATTTCTTCATCATCTTCATCTTCTACAAATTCGCCTTCTTCGTTGAGTGCCTTTAAACCCAGAACGTTGTAACCACACACTTTAATACATCTGCCACAGCCGATACACTTTTCTTTGTCAATTTCTTGGGCAAATTTGGGTGTCCAAGTCTTACCTCCATAGGTCAAACCAGTTAGTGTCGCCATGTATTAATCCTCAGCTATTCAGGTTACAAGTTAATTGCTAATTCAATCTTAATACTAGCCTAATATTTTTTACTTTTGGTGATAAAAGTTAACTTTTTTATCAAATTTTGTTGACTTGCTAGATACTCTTAATTCCTTGATTTTATTTTGGTGCTTTAAATGAGATTGATTGTTAATAAATTAGAGATTTATTAAACAGGAAAAGCTTGATTACATCACGGCTTGATCCTTTTAATGCTTATTAAATACCAGATGGTTTTAAAAATAGCTAGACATGGGCTAATAGGAATTAAAATCAAGTAAATCTCCGAAATTAGGCTTTTTGCGCCATTAATTTAGCCCTGTTCGTAAATTAGGCGTAAATATTTTTTTGAATATATAATTGATGACTTTTAGCAGTATTGTCAGATACAAAATTAATCCTTTGATTTTGTTCAATGAGAATATTTTTATGAGGGCATTTATGCTGAATTTAATTTATCAGCCAATATCTATAGCAATCCGATTTGAGTTGTGAACTGACTAGTAGAGGCAAGGGAACTCTTAACAGGGAACAGGGAACAGGAAGTGTTCATAAATGATTTAGGATTGCTATATATAAATTTGAATAAAGCGAATTTAAAATGATTGTATTAGTGAGGTGTTAAGCTCTTACATTACGGCTTATAGTCAGCCAGAATACTTGTGACTGCTTTATTAATTTTGAGGTTTGAATTTAGCACTTTGAATCGCTGACACTTTTGGCAAAAAACCTAATTGTAAAAAATCTGTAAGCTGTATAGCCAAAAAAGAATTTATGTTAAGAAATGAGGACATAAATAATTGAGATTAGAGCCATCAGTGGCAACTTAGATGTTACTCAAAAACAGTTTGGGTAAGGTTTTGCAGATAAGTTAGAGGCAAATATTAAGAAATTCTTCTAAGCTCATTGCGAACAATCTTCTCAATATCTTTATGAAATCTATAGTTAATGAAGAAGCGATAAAGCCCTAATTGAGAACTGTGAAATTAGAGGACTGAAATAGCTTCCAATTAGATCCAAAGTCCGCATTATGGATGTGCGTAATTACAGCAGATTTCAGGTAAATGAGGTACAAATTTTAGGAACAAAGCTTTATGCTAAGAGACTTTCAAGCCTGTTTCCTGTTAAGAGTTCCCTGTTCCCTGTTCCCTGCTGTATTTAGGTTAGAACTGCCTTTTTTGTCAGGGAGATAATTTGGTAGCAAATTATGAATCAACAGGACACATCCAGGGGAGACATGAGCCGGACATCTCAACCATCGGAGTAGGAACAAAGCCAAAATGCCTTATACCATTCCTAACAAAAGCTGCGTTGGATGTGACAACTGCCGCCCCCAATGTCCTACGGGTGCAATCAAAATCGAAAATGATGAATATTGGATTGATCCTTGTCTTTGTAATAATTGTGAGGGCTATTATCCAGAACCCCAATGTGTAATTGCTTGTCCTACCAATGCGCCTATACCTTGGCAAGCGAAAAAAGGTAGATGTAAAGTCGAACCCAGAGAAGCTACTAGCCCCGATTTATTTGCCAATGGGAAAAATAACCCATTTGCTTCCGCGATCGTCATTTGGGAAGCATGTAATGTTTTAGCGCAGCGTACATCTTTACGTTGGGAGAAAGATGAGGAGGGGTATTTACGTTATAGCCGTCAAGTGAATCAGGGTAAAGGGGCGATCGCCTTCCACCTTCAAGACCCCTTTCAAGTTGACAACTGTGCCACCGACTTACAAGCAATAGAGTGTCTGGATATCAGATCCGCTCCTATTCACCTAATTTTTGCTGCCCATGCCACAGCCTTAGATCAAGCTTGGGAACAAGAATTTGCGATCGATGAACGACAGATAGAGAAATACTTGGGGTTAGAAAAACGCAAGGACTTAAGTAAAACCGCCAAACTTTCTCTGATCAAAAATCTCGTCCAGCAAGCTTGTTCTCTCATGGTTTCTATTGACTGGCCGCAGCAGGGTAAAGTTCCCGGCTTTAGCATCTCCAAAAGTCGGCTGTGGCATCTCACAGACATCCACCACCACTTCCAAGAAGACGATTTAGGCTGTAAATATCTCATCGGCTTGACATTTAAAATCAAAGCCGGGATTTGGGCGCAACACTTCTTGAACAAACAAGGATGCAAAGAGCGAACGGCCTTTTATCAGTATGGCAGCTTACCCAAAACTCTATTAACCACAGTAATGAGCATTTGGCAGCAACATGAAGGTGCAGTCAGACTAATGTTGTGGTTATTATTTAAAACTAAAATGGGTAGAGAACAACGCATTACGATACCCACCTTGCTGCGCGTTGCTTATGGTGAAGAAAAAGTTGCCATTGCTTCTAGACAAAGAGAAGAGCGTAAGCGCCTACTGCGAACTTATGAAAATGATTTGGAAGTTCTCAATCATTATGGAGTCAAAGCAATTTTTGATCCAGTAACTTACCCTCCAGAAATTCAACCTCTATGGGCAAAGTTAGTCGATATTCCTGAAGATCCAGACGAAGCTTTAGAGTTTTGGATTAATGATGGTGGTGGTGATAATCGCCTCACTGATACTGGACCTCGTGGTAAGTGGAATTTACTGATGAATGCGCGAATTTTATCTTTTGAACTGCCTGTAGAATGGGAACAAAACAGTTCAGAAGCAGATAAAAAACAACGCCGTACAACTAAGAGCAAAAAAAATCAAAAGCCAACCAATGATTTACTCGGTGAGCAAATCTCCCAAGCGAGAAAAAACCTCAATCTCTCCCAAAGAGAACTAGCCAAACTCACCGGTAAAAGCCAAAGTTGGATTCGTGACGTAGAAAATGGCCGCCTCAAAGCCAAACTAGAAGACCAAGTATTACTCAGAAAAGTGCTAAATCTGATGTAATCTTGATTGTTAATTTATTAACTAAAGGGGTTCATGATTGGAAGAAAAATCTTCCTCCCCTCTCCCCCCATTTTTTACCAACATCTTGTATCTTATCTATCTTTCTTATCAGTGTCCATCCGCGTCCATCCGCGTTTAAATTTTTATTTTGCTAGACTTTAAAAAATTAGTAGATGTATCACCCTGCTTTTATTCAAAAAAATGATTTGCCAAAAATCAACTTTTTAAACACTGTAAGTTGCTATCTTTTTAGCAATTAACCAAAGTTCAGCAATAGCATATTTTTTAACTTGTACTGACTCTTGGTAAGTATTGCAAGAAGTGATCACAGCTTGAGTCTTTTCTAAATCCTTCACCAGTTTAGCTTGGTAACTATAGAAAGAACCAGCAGGTTGTTCAAAACTTAATTCCGCTAAGAAAGTATTATTATCTAAACTTTGCTCTAAAATCTTTCCGGCTACTTTATAGTTAAACCATTCCCAACCATGATGAAGCATTAACTCTCTTTCTAAAATTTGTAGTGCTGGTGGTAAAATTCCCCAACCACGATAGACTTGATTGAAGCATTGAATATCACCACTCCGAGTTAAAATGGCTGACAATGACTCCTGTTCCAATAAACCATAATATCTACCGTCAGGAAAGTCTATAGCTGTGGGTGCAAAGCGATGTCCACCAAAATGGGTACTCCTCCACAGACGCACATGTTCTAATTTTAAATCAGCTATAGTTTTGCTGGCATAAAAATAAAAGGGGTTGCCGTATCTAGCACAGCATTTATCATGATTACCATGAGTACAAACTAAAATATCTCTAGTAATATTAGTCTCTATTGCATAATCTGAATTTTTCCCTGATAACCATTTTCTGACTACTCCTGCAACTTGCTCAATATTGGGAAGTCGAAATTCTTGCTTTTTATAACCCTGACTTAAACATTCTTGCTGTTGATAAATCAATAGAGTTGTGGAATCTACTTGATGTGATTCATCGTTAGCTATTAGTAAAAAACGAATTGGTAATTTAGCTTTTTGTACTTCTTCTACTAAAACCCGCAAATTATCAGGAACCCATTTGGAGTTAAATGCTGCTGATATCCAAGGTGGAGGACATTCTACTAAGATATAGGTTTGGTAGTTAGTGGCACTACCAATTAACTCTTCTCCTATTTGCCGCGAATAATCAGAGCAAAAAAAAGTATTCATCTAGGCTTACTCAAACTATAAATTTAATGGACAAAAATCGTGTTTGTGGCTACAAAATCTTTGGATAATGGCTGTCACTAAACAGCAGATTGATGTTGATACTAAAGACAGGTAGCTACTTTATAAGATCCTGAAAATTGATTGTCTTTCCGGTTAATAAATTCTACATTTATCAAACTCCCACCTCAAAGGGTTAATATTTCAGTGTTTAATTGGATAATGGTATTTTTTTCAAAAAAGATTACGAAAATCTACGGTGGTAGAATATCGTTTTGATGAAGGGAAGTTTAGGGATTTGAGGCAATAAAGTCAATATGAGTTTAGCTCATCAGGTGCGATCGCATCATGCCTACCTTCAGGAGTGGGATGGGATGGGTAACTTGCTTTTCTGGAAGGGTACGGTAGATAGCCCTCAAAATGACCTAAACTCCTTGTGTAGCTAATCTTACTGTAACAAAGATTATTCCTATTAAGGCTAACTCTTCCACCTTTGCTTGATTGAGCTACATAGTCTCTAGCAGCCATCGCATTTACATCTAATAGCATCACTTGGTTAATCTGTAGTTGATGGGTTTCATTTTAAAATATTGCAAATCTTTCTCAATAGTTAGGGAAGAAGATCAACTTTGGTATTTTGACTCGATGGTTAAATAATATACATATAATTTGGGAAATTACATTCATAAAATTGTAACCACATATTAAGGAAAGTAAATTATTTTTACTTTGGAGTAATTTAACTGTGGCTGCTAATTGCCCAAAAGTGCTATCAGGTCTAGATTTAGAGTTGACAGTCTGAATGTAAGGGAGGTATATCATAGGACTGAATTTTGGAAATTTATAGGATTTTGCTAAAATCTGTAAGTTCATTTTACTTTAATTAAAGTATGATTAATAGATTTTTAATATATATCAAAGGCTAAGAAAATATTCATTGTGATTTATAATGCAGTTCATAATATTTAATCTAGTCAAGCAAGAAAAATAACAAATAGAGCCACTGACAATAAGAGATTTAATTTGTATAATGTTAATGGAAGAAGAAGTTAGGAGTTAAAATTCAGAGGTCAAATCAATGATGGTTGATTTGCATCTGCCACTAATGTTAGTTGTTGCCGACCTAAAGGGTAGCTCACCAAATCCTAGATGTGATTAGCATACTAAACCTGTTTATTTATCAGCTAGTCGCACAGACTTCGATTCTAAATTCTGGCTTAGACTACCTCAATTCTGTTTTGTTAACAAAAGAGTTTTTCTGAGATTTTTTAATTTTTAGTTTTTAAATATAAATTGCTTATGGCTATTGCTTATTTATGTTTCTATGCAGAGTTAAATGATTTTTTACCGCGCAAGAAAAGACAAGTTAAAATCACTCATCACTTTGAGGAAACAAATTCAATTAAAGACTTGATTGAATCTTTAGGAGTGCCGCATACAGAAGTTGATTGTATAGAAGTAAATGGAGAATATGTAAATTTTTCTTATCTCATCCAAGATGGAGATAATATCAATGTATATCCCATTTCTGCGGGAATTAAAGCGAGTATTTCTGTGAGACCAGAATCTTTAAGTGTGGTTCGGTTTGTCTTAGATATTCATTTGGGTAAGCTGGCAACATCTTTAAGACTATTAGGATTTGATACTTTATACCGCAATGACTATGCAGATGAAGAATTAGCCCAAATTTCTGCTAGTGAAACGAGAATTTTATTAACTCGTGATAAAGGTTTACTGATGCGAAGTTTAGTAACTCATGGCTATTATGTGCGAAATACACAACCAGAGCAACAAATTATCGAAGTTTTGCGGCGGTTTGATTTATTCAAATTAGTAGTACCATTTAAAAGGTGTTTGCGCTGTAATGGGTTATTAAAATATGTCAGTAAGCAGTCAATTATTGACCAATTACCAGAAAGTGTACATTCACAAATAGATGAGTTTCGTCGTTGTGAAGATTGCACACAAATTTATTGGAAAGGGTCACATTATGAACGACTGCAAAATTTTATTGACACCATAATGGGGAGTTGGGGAGTTGGGGAGGATGAGGAAGATAGGAAGAAGTAATTTTTTATTCCCCATACCCAATGGCTAATACCCAATATCCAATACTTCTTAATTTTTAATTGTTATGTCGTTAATTTTAGCTCTTGATTTTGGTGGAACTAAACTAGCAGCAGGGACAGTAAAGGCTGGTTCTAGGGAGTGGTTGCGTTACGATCGCCGTTTGTCCCCGGAAAATGCAGATGCTTTGAGTGATATTGAAATTATGCGATCGCTCATAACTAATGTACTAGATGGCGATCGACCAGATGCGATCGGTGTGAGTTTTGGTGGCCCCGTCGATGCAGCTACCGGAATGGTGAGACTTTCCCATCATGTCAAAGGTTGGGAGAACATTCCCCTCAAACTCTTACTAGAAGAAGAATACAACGCACCAACTAGCGTAGACAATGATGCTAATGTAGCTGCTATGGGTGAACATCGCTTTGGTGCAGGTCAAGGTTATGATAGCCTGTTTTACATTACCGTTAGTACAGGTGTAGGTGGAGGTTGGATACTCAACGGTAAACCTTGGCAGGGTGCATCGGGGATGGCTGGAGAAATCGGTCATATGGTAGTAGATCCAGCCGGGCCAGTCTGTTTATGTGGTAAACGGGGATGTGTAGAAAGATTAGCCTCCGGCCCCTATATTGCCCAAAATGCCAGAGATTTGTTAGCAGTTACACCCCCAAATTTACCAGGTGGTAAAACAGGAGATATTCTCAGATTATTGGTCAATAATGATTTAAACTTATTGACAGGACAAATAGTGAGTGCAGCCGCAAATCATGGAGATGAAATAGCCCAAAAAGTTTTAAATCAAGCCGCTTGGGCTTTAGGTGTAGGGATAGGAAATGTGGCAAATTTGATGAATCCCCAAAGGTTTGTATTAGGGGGTGGAGTCACAAAAGCAGGTGAAACTTTTTGGTCAGTAGTGCGGAAAGTAGCACGAGAAACCGCTTTACCAGAAGTGAATTTTGAAATTGTCCGGGCTTTGTTAGGTGATGATGCCCCATTATGGGGGGCTGTTGCTTTGGGTGCGGACCTTTTGCGGTAAATAGTGTTTCTATACTTTTGTAACTAACTACAGAAGCTAGTAAGCACTGTATGATAAATAAGTCTATGTATACAGTGCATATACTAGCTATATGATAAAAATTAGCTCATCTAGTAGATTTTTGATTAAATATAAAGACTGAAAAATAAATTTTTTAACTTGACATAAGCTTTGCTGTTAATCTAAATGCTAATATTGTTATATATAGTTACCATATCGCTAGAATAATCATTAAGTAAGCAAATGACTGTAGTAAAATTTAAAAATTCGCCTTTAGTTGAGACTGTTTTTACAGTAATATTTGATGCTCCTGGTTTTTCTTCAATACATTTTGGATTGTATTGGGAATCAATTCGTGATGGTTTTCCATTACAAAAAGATGCAAGTCCACTGGAGGTTGAAGATGATCAAGATACCTTTCTACCAAGAGTATTGTTTTTGTCTGCTGATCGTAGAAAAATGATCCAACTCCAAGAAAATTGTTTTATTTTTAATTATGAGGTAAATAACCAGAGTGTTTCTGAAAATAACAAGATAAGTGATTTTTTTGATCTATGGGATCAACTAGAAAATTGGTGGAAAAACTATTCACAAGAACCTATAAATATTCACCGTTACCAATTAGCATATCTAAATGTAATCAATAAACCATTAGGTTGGGAAAGCACTAAAGATCATAGCAAAATATTTAGAGTGATAAAACCTAATTTTTCTAATACATTAGGTATACCAAATTCATTAGATTTTAAAATGCAATTCTCACTACCTAAAGATTTGGGGGAATTGTATCTTCAAGCCGAACAAGTATCTACATCAGATGATGAAGAAGAGGAAGGTGGATTAACAGAAGATTCGATACATTTACAACTTGTAGCAAGTAGTATAGATGCTACTATTCCATTAAAACATTGGTTCATTTCTGCCAATGAATATACTGTTAAAGCATTTCTAGACATCACCACAGAAGAAGCTCAAAAAATATGGGGAAGTTACAATGAATAAAATTGCAGATATTTCTAGAATAGAAGAAAGACAGATATACCAAAAAAGTAAATCTCACGAAAATTTTGACCTATTATATTATTCAAATAACCCAACCACTACCGAATCAAGCAGAAACAGAAAAAAACGCTTACCTACTTCAGCTAAAATCCCTGTTGTTCAATCTAAATATCGCTTTATCCGAGCATTCAAAAATACATTTGATATTCTTCCTGAAAAGGTAGATAAAGACAGCCACACTGGAAGAATTCCCGTAGAGACAATAAATGAACTCTTCTTTAGTAATGATAATGACTCTATATTACAAATTAAAGATTATTTTTCATTGAATCCATTCAAAAGAAAAGAATGTGTAGAATGTGTTGCCAAGTACATCACTTCTGAAAGTGTGGTATTAGAGGTATTAAACTTAGCTACTTCTAGAAATGTTCGTGAAGGTTTTGATGCTGCAATTATGCTTTTAGCAGAATGTGGTAATGTTATCATTACTACTTTAGAAAAACTGCAAAAGCCTAATATAGATGACAAAGACATACTTATTTTAGAAGAAAAATGGGAAATATTAGTTAAGAGTATTGCTTGTGCTTCTAAAATTGATGCTCAAGCCAGATTTGATGCAATCAAAAATTTAATTCCAGATACTAACAGAAGATTAGTTAAAACAGCAATCATTGATGCTTTGCAAATAATTGAAGATGACATAGATACTGAATCTATTAAGAATGAATTGCAGTATTTTTTGAGTGATTCTGAACAAGATGAATATGTCAAAAAATATGCACAAGAAGCGATAGAAGATATATACTAGGAGTTAAAAATTATAGACAATGCTGCCAACTCTTGACGATTTTGGTGTACCTACTCCTGTATATATCCGAAAGTTAGATAGTCGCACACATTGGAATCCAGAAGGTTGTATTAATCAACAAGAGCGTGTTCAGAGAATAGCTGAAAGAATATTTAAACATAGTGTTAATAGTCTTTGGCTAATTAACTCAAACCAAGATTTTTACGGAATGGTAGCTTCTTTGAGTGCAAAAAGAAATCCAAGACAGCAAGATATAGATTTTATTTGGATAACTGAAGAGGAACTAAATGAAGTAGGGATAAATTTTAAGCAAGTTGTAGAGGGGGATTGCTTACATGCTCAATCTCTACATTACAATGCTGACATTGACCAAGAACAGGCTAAAAAATTATGTGAAATTCTTACATCAAAGGGTCGAGAAACAAAGCGTTGTAAAAGAAAACAAACAGAGGAAATTATTAAATATTTAGAAAATTCAGGATGTAAAGCTTTAGTAGCTAATTATTTAAGATGTAAGTGTGTAGCTCAGAAAGATTAATAATAAATATACTAACAACTTTGTTGCTAATAATTAATACTATTTATTGTTAAAAATAGAGATGTTCGATAGAACATCCCTACATTTATTTTACGGTTTATTTCACTTTGCCTTCATCTGGCCCAGCAGTGACAATAACGAGATTTTCTGGCTTAATTAAATCTGTAATGACTTGTTTAACATCAGCCATAGTTACTGCTTGGATGCGTTGGGGGAAAGTGCGGATTTCTTCTGGTGATAAACCTAGAACAGCATTATTTAAAATAATGCTTGACACCTCGTTAGGACTGGCTAATTCTACGGGATAGCTATTGGTAATAGAACGTTTAGCAGTATTTAATTCTGCTTCAGTTATACCTTGTTCCCGGATTTGTTGCAGCAGAGCAATTGTACTAGATATGGCTTTGGGTGCGTCTTGGGGTGCGGTTTGCATGGAAATAAGGAAAGGTCCAGGGTTAACACCCGCAGCAAAGGCACTGTAAATACCATAAGTCAAACCCAGGCGATCGCGCACTTCTGTACCTAAGCGACTGGATAAGGTATCACCACCCAAGATTTGATTCAGTACCAAAGCTGCATAGTAGCGGGGGTCTTTGCGGGAAATGCCATTATAACCAAGGTAAGTTACAGATTCAGCCTTACCGGGAATGACTGCATTTACACGCACTTCATTAGTTGGTATTGATACTTTTACTAAATTAGCTTCCGGTGGTTTCCCAGCAACTTGCCATTTACCAAAAGTCTGATTTAACAAGGTTTTAACCTGTGCTGGGTCAAAATCACCGACGAGGGAGAGAGTCAAGGTATCCGGTCGATAGTGTTCTTTATAGAACTGCACCACATCATCACGGCTAATATTTTGCAGACTCTCCAATGTGGGGAAAACATGGAAAGGATGATTTTCTGGGTAAATGGCTTGTTGGAATACTCTTCTACCCAAGGTTCTGGGGTCATCTAACTGTACTTTAAGGCTAGTGATAGCCCGTTGGCGACTTAATTCTAACTGGTCAGCCGGGAAAGTGGCATTTTGCAGCACATCGGCTATGGTTTGAATGAGTACAGGTAGGTGATTGGATAACCCTTGACCACTGACGCTTACTCCTTCCCGTCCCGCACTAAATTCTAGACTAGAACCTTTATCTTCCAAAGTTTGGGCTAAGGTAAGAGCATCTTTGGTTTTAGTTCCATTCAGTAGGTTAGCGGCTGTAAGATTTGCTAAACCTGCTTTTGGCTGTTTGTCAAAGATAGTACCAGCATTGATTTGTCCACTCAAGTTGATGGTGGGAACGCTCTTATCTGGTAGCAAGAGGACTTTTAAGCCATTGGCTAAGGTAAACTGTTGGGGGATGGACTGCTGACTGATGTTACCAGATGAGTTACTAGGGGGTAAATATTTAGCTAGTTCTGCGGGGTCTACTGGTTGACCAGGACTAAAGTTTTCTACAGTCCGACCGGAAACACCGGAAGTTCCTGGTTTACCGTCTGGGGTGGTGGGTTCAAAAAAGCCGATGGTTTGTTTTGCGGGGTCGAGATAGGTTTTAGCGACGCGCTGGATATCTTGGGGAGTAACTTTAGCGATCGCCCCTAAATACTTCTCGATATAATGATAGTCGCCGGCGATCGTTTGACTGTAGCCTAATTGGTTGGCAAGGCTGGCGATATCTTGATTATTTAAGATAAAGGAAGCTTGTAACTGGGTTTTAGCGCGGTTGAGTTCTTCACTGCTAACTGGCTGCTGTTGTAATTTGCTTAAAGTGGTTTGCACAACTTCAGCTATCTTCTTGGTATCTTGACCAGATGCAGCAGTAGCACTAATCTCATACCAACCAGGTTCAGTTAATTCTGCTGCTCCACCACTGACAGAACTAGCTAATCCTGATTCTACCAAAGCTTGATACAATCTGGAACTACGTCCGCTAGTGAGAATCATATCCATCACATCAATAGCCGGAACATCAGGATGCAGAATATCGGGGAGGGGATAGACAGCTTGTAAAAGTGCAGCACTTCCCGGCTGTTTGAGAACTATGGGCGTTTTTTGGGGAGTTGTATTGCTTTGAATTACTTTTGGAGTAAATTTACCTGCTTTGTTGCGTTGAGGAAGTTTACCAAAAGTCTCTTTGATAAATTTTAGCGTTGGTTCAGTGGCAAAATCACCGGTTACGACCAAAGTCGCATTGTCAGGACTGTAGTAGGTTTGGTAATAATTGCGTACTTGCTCAATAGTAAACTGTTCTACATCTGCCTTTGTTCCACCCACGGGTAAACCATAAGCGCGGTTAGGAAAAGCAGCGCGTCTTACTTCTCGGTCTAAACGATATTCTGGTGAGTTTTCATAGCCTTGTAACTCGGAAATCACCACCCGCTTTTCGCTGGCTAACTGCTCTGGATAAATTAAAGCATTAATCATGCGATCGCTTTCCAAAGTCAGCAGTGCTTCTAGTTTATCCCGTTGCACTGTGCCAAAATAGGCAGTTTCATCAAAACTGGTAAAAGCGTTAAATTCACTACCTAAAGCACTAAATAATCTCCCAAATTGTACTGGGCGAGAAGTAGTACCTTTAAACATTAAATGCTCTAATTGGTGGGAGATGCCACTTTCTCCCTTCCCTTCATTGCGCGAGCCTACTTTATACCAAACTTGAACGCTAACTACTGGGGCGGTATGTACTTCTTTCGTCAGCACAGTTAAACCATTATCCAACACCGTCTTTTTCACTCCTTGGGTAAAGGAGAGAGTAGAAACGGGAGTAACTCCTGGGGTAACTGCTGGAGTAGCAGCATTGAGAGAATAGTCTGTAAATGGCAAAATACTCAGCAAGAGGCTGAGAAAAAAGCCTATCAGCATATAAAAGCGTAGCTTCATAAGCATTTGAAACGAAACAATAAAACCCTAGCATGTAGGGTGAAAGTGACATGGTACGGCTAAAGTATCTCTCTGGGATGATGACTGGTTTTTATCCAATATTAACCAATACCTGATTAAGCTGGTTTTCCTATTACTCTAGTGTAATCAGGAATTTTGAGTGGAGAGGTGCAAAGGAAAAGTTGTAAAATTTGTGAAGCGATCGCACCTGAGTCAATTATCAAGGAACAACAGACAAAGTTCTGCTCGTATACTTAATATTCTACCACACAGTTTTGATAAGTTCAGTGCTTCATTTAACCTGCACACGTTTGATTACTCGCACTAATCTAACTAAATAATAAAGAAAACTGAGAGATGGAGGTAAAGGTAGAAATTCTTGATCTGCATGACTAGGAGTTATCCAAAGGCTTATAAGGTGGACAAAGTATGGAAGTTTATCCTGTAAACGTTCTCTGACTCGAAAATAAAACAGTTTCCTTTCAATATCAGTAGATTGGTGATTCAGTTCACAAAACAGCCAACAGCACATCTGTGTAGATAGTAGTTTAACCACTTTATCTAAGTAGATTGTTTGTAGTATTTCCTTGGGTATATTGACCTCTAGCAAATCATCTGCTAACAAAAGACCAAGAAAAAGTATTCGCTGACAACCTAAATTTTTGGAATTTTCTATCAGATATTGCCAATCTATTTCTGGATTAACTCGAATTAATTCAGCAATATCACAAATTTGAATTAAACGTTCTCCCTTTTCCCAACAATCCCTAGCAACATTAATACAGAGAAATAATAGTAAATCTTCTGGTGCTAAAGTAGAAACAGTAATACCAGAAAAACAGACAGGTTGCAGACGTTTCCATAAGTATTCAAAAGTGAGTGAAGACGGGAAATCTTTTGGTGTAATTGATTGATGTAAGTCAAGATTAACTCTACCATTGGCAGATATAAAGTGAAGTTGCCAACCCCAGTCTGAACACAGTTGATATCCTTGATAAATCAGCAACTCTTTAGCTTTTAAAAAATCTTGTTCATGTACTAAAATATCTAAATCACTAAACTGACGCAATACTAAATTATGATAAGCACAAGCAGCTAGTGTTGCTCCTTTAAACGGAATAACGGGAATTTCATTGTCAGCAAACATTTTCAAGACTATGATCAATTCCCCAGTTAAGGACATACTCCATGCGGCATTTTCTTGAAAACTGGTGCGGAGATTGTCTAAAATAATTTGGGGAACCGATTTTGGACAAGTACTATTCAGGTTAAAGTAGAGCAGTGGGACAATACCATGATTTTCTGCTGTCTTAATTAAATATGTCCAATCAATATTTTCTTTTAATAAACTTTGGATGCGATCGCTAATCTTAGCATCAATAAAAGTTCTGGCACAGCAAAGTAATAATTCATTTTCAGGACGAGTACCTATGGCCAATAATTTATTTCTATTTGATGTTAATTCCTGCATTGTAGCATCAGGCGTACAAGTTATGATTGGAAATTCTATTTTTAGGAAGATATTGATTCTTTCCTCTTAAATAAAAGCTGTTCGTACAATTGTTTAATGCGATCTAAAAACTCTGGTGGAATTTCACCCACCCATTTACTAGATATCACACCATTTTCAATCAAAACAGCAGTAGGATAGGCATCTGCCATATAACTGAATAATAACTTATCCATCGAAATTAAAGGAAAGCGCACTATCTGCTCTTCTTGAAATGCTGCTAACTCTTCATTAGTAATAGACATAATACCCATGACTTGAGGTAAATCTTTTTGGGTATTCATCATATTTAGAAAAGGAACCCATCTTTTACAGTAAGGACAATCTTTGCTGAGGAAGACAATAAAATGAGTACCATTTTGTAGGTCGTTGGGACTATTTTTTAACCAACGACGTTTCCAAGTATTGCCAATTTTTAGACGAGAAAAATCAATTAAAGCTTGGTGTTGAGACTGCCAACCCAGGATACTAGCAGATATACCCATCATCAAAGCTAGTATCCATTTCCAAGCGTGAGTTTGATAATTGGATATAGGGTTCAACCAGGCAATTACTAATAACAAAATATATCCCAGATTTAACAGGATACTCTGCTTAGGAGTGATAATGACAACACCGCCATAGCAACCACAATCTTCGGTTTTACCAGACGATGTAGACCAAAGAATTAAAGCTGATGAACCTATCAAGAAAAGGATTGATATAGGTATCAGCCATTGAGGGAATTCATAGAGAATTAGAGCTAATCCTAATGCTGATTCTAAACCAATAAAGGTGATGGCTACCTGGGGGA
>DATGXQ010000031.1:0-10830 GCA_035298905.1 Nostocaceae cyanobacterium
ACCTCCTTTACAGGAACAAGTTTTACAAAGTATTACTATTAGAATTATTGAGAATATTCTGCAAACTGTATCAATATTTTTAAGCAATTTACAAGATGTAACAGAACAAAAAATTACTGAAAATCAAAATGAATTAGACAAATTAGAAAAAATATTAGAACATTTTGAAGTAATTCCTTGCACACAAAAATATTTAGAATTTCAGTTATTACAAATGAATACTAATGTTACTCACTTAAGACAAAATATAGAAAATATACTTGAGAAAATTAATATAGTAAAAGAAAAAATCAGCAATTTGGAATTAAATTTAACTAGAGGAAGAGATTGGTGGTTTAACATTTGGAATAATATTCCAACAGACTTAAAACCAAATATAGATTCTACAGAGTTATTTACTGTAGATTTTCTTAACACAATTCCTAGTTATTTTGATTCTTGGCAAGAAAAACTAACAGAAACACAAGAATGGCTAAACCGATATCAAAAAAATATGGAAAATTGGATTCAACGTTTACGAAAACCATCAGAACAGGATTTAGCAACTTTTAAGAAAAGCTATTTAGATAATGTTAATATTATTGGTATTACTTGTGTAAAAGCTGGTAATCGCAATTTATTACAAAAATTTACTTCGTTTGATGTTGTAATTATTGATGAAGTAAGTAAATGCACACCACCAGAATTATTAATTCCAGCACTGAAAGGTAAGAAAATAGTCATGATAGGAGATTATCATCAGTTACCTCCTATTTTGGATGAAGAAAGTCTAGATGAATTAGCTGAAGAAATACAAACTCCTAAAGAAAAACTTTCATTTTTAGAAGAATCATGGTTTCATGTTCAGTTTGAAGCAGCTAGAACCCAAGGAAATAATTTTACTAAAAAATTGACAACTCAATATCGAATGCACCCTCAAATTATGGAAGCAATTAACCAATTTTATGATGATGGTGAGGGTGGCTTAACTTGTGGACTTTCCGATGCTGATAACCAACGTGCACATCATTTTCATACTCAAAGCATTAAAGAAAATAATCATATTATTTGGGTGAAAATGCCTTTAAGTCAAGAGCATCAGGAGCAGAGACAAGGGACTTCTCGTTATAACCAAAAAGAAATAGATTGTATTAAAAAGCTATGTGAACAAATGAACAATGATTGGGCTGCTAAAGTAAAAGAAGGTAAACCCAAAAAAGAAATAGGAATTATTACGTTTTATGGCGCACAATTGAGGAAAATTCAGGAAGCAATTAAACAGAATGATTTTCCTAATCTGAATATTAGCACAGGTACAGTTGACCGATTCCAAGGTATGGAAAAGCCTGTTATTATTGTCAGTATGGTTAGAAATAATTATCAGAATGATGTTGGCTTTGCTAAAAAACCTGAACGGGTTAACGTGGCTTTTTCGCGTGCTAAAGAATTACTTGTCATTGTGGGATGTCATGAGTTATTTACCAGTCTTGATATATATAGAGAAGTTTCTAATGTTGTAGGACGTTATCAAGGTTTTCTAAATGAAAATTTACGGAGGGAATAAAAATGGCTATAAATCCTCAGTTAAATAATGAAGTTGAAAACATAAAAGAAAAATATTCTGCTGATGTTTTAGCGGCTGATTATTTTCGTTTTGATATTTATCAAACCAAGCTAGAACTAACTATTAGTGAACTTCGTCAACCTGATGTTTTTGAAGAATTTGTGCTTCAATCTGCCATTACTATGAATAATCCTCCAACATCTGTTGAGGAAATAGCTGATATGCTTTGTATAGATCCAATGTTTATTAAAAAAGCTACCGAAAGACTTCAAAATTATGGTGCTTTAACAGTTGATTCAAGTTATAAAATTCATGTGAATAGTTCTGCTCAAGATTTATTTATAAAATCTCATCTTATTTTAGAACCAACTTCTAGTAAAGAAGCTTATTATATTGATGATCCCTTTGCAGGTGGTAGCATCAGGAAGAAGCCTGTAGCTAATGTACCTCAAAGTTTATTCTGTTTAAATGATTATGAGAATAATTTATTAGATATTATATTAATGACAAGTATCAAGAAGTAGAATGTTTGACGATATCAGCGATTCAAGATATTATTGATTATTCCGATTTACAGATTAATGAAAATCAAAAAGTAACTAAATGGCAAGTGATTGATAAGACAACAAGAGGAAGCAAAAAAGTAACTATTTTTGTTATTCAATCTAATAAAATAAGATTTTTAGTTGCCGAACAAGAGTTAGAATTTTTATCTGATATTTTAAACCAACTAAGTGAAGAAGGAAAATTAGATTGGCAACACCTTTTTGATCAGAAACAACCAGTTAATTTATATCCTTCAGCTTTCCTTCGTCCTGATGCTCATGACGCTGAAGATATTAAAAATTTTGTAAGAGCAAGAGGAATTAATCATTTAGTTCATTTTACATGTATTGAAAATTTATATGGTATTTGTAAAGAAGGTGCTATTCTTGGTGTTGCAAAATTAAAAGAACTAAAGTGTCCATATCAGCAAATAGATGATTTAAGAATAGATGGAAAATTAAAACATATTTTTTGTAGTATTACTTATTATAATTTCCCTTATCACTATTTGATTAGTTATAAAAGTTCCTGTTGGGTTTTGCTTCATATTAAGACTGACTATATGTGGAAAGATAATACACTCTTTTGTACCACAAATGCAGCTACAGAAGGGGGAGCTTATTTAGGAAAGGGATTAAATAAACTACAAAGTTTGTTTGAACAAGAGGTTTATGCTAGAAGAGGAATACAAACAAGATTTAATAAACCAGATAATTTACCTACTAATATTCAAGCTGAAGTCTTAGTATATGAAAGTATATCTTTAGAAGATGTAATAGCAATTATTGTTAAAAACAGTATGGATGTAGAAAAAGTACGTAACGCAGGTTGGGAAGGTGAAATAAAAATTAGCCCCGATTTATTTCAGCCTAGATTTGATTGGATTAGAGTTAAAACTAACTCAGCTTAAAAAACTGTTTAAGTTAAAGAAATTTATGATTTTATGATTTTATCAGCTATCAAGTTAATATCGGCTTTCTGTAAGGTAGTGCTAAACATCCATTTCAGCAAAGTCTCGGAATTATTTTTTTACAGAGAGTAAATGTCAATTATACAGCAAGAAAATGTTTCTAACTTTATGATTAGCCTTTACACGGGTTATAGGGAATTGGTAACGGTAATTAGTAAAATATATTACTAATGTATGTTACCAATTACCTACCACCATATCCTCAATCCTGTACGTAATCCTGCCCTGTGACTAAAGCCACTTCAGCCCGGACAAATTCTCTACCTAGATAGGCTGCATGATCTAATTGAGTCACAGGACAAGGTTGGGCTTCTTCAAAAATCTTGACACACAATTCTTTAGCAGTGCGTCCACTAAAAACAGTGGTGTGAGTTCTTTCCACTTTTCCCCGTGCTGGAATTACTTTTCCCGTTTCAGGATCAACCGCTAAACCTCTATCATCAATCACATTGGTGAAATGCTTGGCATAAATTAACCTACTTTCCCGATCAATATAAATGATGAAATACCCACTGGGGTCAAGCTCAATATGACGCTGAGATAGTTTATCATCAATTGCTGCTAAGTCTTCAACTATTAAATTCATAATTCTGATCAAAAGCAAAATTTTTTCGTTAGATTTTTTAGATCACAATTCAAGTTTAGTTCTTTACCTGATTTATTTATTAGTCTTATGGGCATTTTTTGAGTCATTCCGAGGAAAAAATTCGGATGTAAAAACTATGAGACTAGGCTAAGAGTCATTTTGTTTCAGAATGAATTCTGAGGCTAATAGCTAAAGTCGGCTTGAGCAAGTGCTGTATAATGCAAATTTACTAGGTTTGGAGATAGCAGGAATATCTCTTGAATTTTCGGTAAAACTTAACCTTAGCTAGTTTTAGATTGTCACTAGCCAACTGGAGATAGGTTCTAACGAGTCAACTGTCTTCAGCAGTTAATTTGTGAAACTATAGCAATCCTAAATCATTTATGAACTATAACAGTTCCCTGTTCCCTGTTCCCTGTTCCCTGTTCCCTTCTCTCCACAAGTCAGTTCACAACTCAGATCGGATTGCTATATGACTTTGACTAAAGGGTAACTCGGCGTTTATTGCTTCTATCTCTTGCTGTTCGTGTTGGTTGACTTCCAAAATATAAGGACGAAGGATTTGGGCTAAACGGTTGTTGTAAAAGCGGTGGAGACTGTAATTAGGTGTTGCAGGAAAACCCCGCCGTTTCTTGTGTCGTCCTCCAGCACCAGGATCAAAAGTTTGGATATTGTGAGCGATCGCCCAATCTATTGGGGCATAATAACAAGCATCAAAATGTAAGCAATCAATCTCTTGAAAGCTACCCCAATAACGTCCATAGAGTTTATCTTCTTTATATAAACAGAAAGACATCCCCACAGGTTGACGCTGGTCTTGTTCACTATAGGCGGCAAAAAACACCACTCGATGGCGATAATTACTGTGTAACTGCTCAAAAAATCGTTTAGTTAAATATTTACTACCCCACCAGCCAAATTTATCACAAGTATCTGCATAGAACTCGTACATCAAAGGAAAGAGTGATTTGTGGATTTCATCACCGCTTATAGCTTGTAGTTTCAAACCCGCTTTTTCTACCGCTTTCCTTTCCCGCTTAATATTGCGGCGTTGGTTAGCATTAAAAATAGCTAAATAATCATCAAAATTTTCAAAACCAGCATTTTCCCAAATATAACTATGGTGCAACCAACTTGTAAAACCCTGTTTTTCCACAATAGGTTGCCATTGCGGGTCAACATAGAGAAAATGACAACCAGAAATTTGATGCTGGACACAAAAAGAGTCAATCTCATGCAGCATTACAGCTGTAATTTCCTCTTCATTTTCTCCAGGTGCAATTAAAAAGCGATAGCCTTCTGCGGGAGTAAAGGGAGTCATACCCAAAAGTTTGGGGTAATATTCAACTCCCAAACGGGAAGCTAACTCAGCCCATTGATGATCAAAGACAAATTCACCATAACTATGTCCTTTCAGATATAGGGGTGCAGCCGCAATTAAAGTTCTCTCTCGCCATAATGTTAAATGATTAGGCAACCAACCAGTATTAGCAGTTGCACTTTGGGATATTTCCAAATTATTCAACCATTCCCACTCTAAAAACGGGGTTTTGAGTGGCAAAGCTAAAGCATCCCAAGCCGCTTGGGGTATTTCCCCGATTTTATTAGTCCACAGGACAGAATAACGAGATTTAGATTTTTCCGCCATCTGAGTACAATAAAAAAGTTAACTTGAAAAAAAATTCAGCAGTCAAAATTCAGAAATCAGATTATTTAGCCGCTAGTCACACAGATTTCAATTCTGAATTCTGGCTCCTGAGTTCTGAATTCTGTTTTAATAAGCTTTTCTTAGGTTAATCCATTGTTGCTGGTTGTTGCAGCCGATAGTGTAAAAATACTTCCTGTTCCACTGTTTTGACCTCTAGCAGTTGCAATTTAGGTGCTTCCTCAGCTAAAAAACCTGTTCCTTCTACTAATGTTGGTGCGCTAGTACCACCCAAAATTAGAGGACAAACTGTGAGCCAAAATTCATCAATTAAGTTATTTGCCAGTAGAGAGGCTACAAGTTGCCCTCCACCTAAAACGGCCAAACGTGATATATGTAGATTGTGCAAGTGTTCCCAAACGGCTAGAGTGTCAATTTCTCCCGTTGGTGTTTCAAATACAAGAATTTCCTCGAACTCAGAACGTCCCAGCCAAAAATCAGCCCCGGATTGAGTGGTTAGTAACCAGCGTGGTACGGGTTGCTGAAAAAATTTAATTTCCGGATTCAACCGCCCAGATAGAGAAATCACTAGATGAATCGGTTGGGGAGGTTTATTTGCTTGTATTCGCTGTTGCACTAGGGTTGGCTGTGAAACCGTAAGTGTTGTACCGTAGGCACGGAGCGTACTAGCACCAAAGAGAACGGCATCAGAAGCAGCGATTTGTTGTTCTAGGTGTAATTTATCAACCCTTGAGCCAAATCGAGCAGGCGATCGCCTAAAATCTGCTATCTTGCCATCTGCACTCATGGCCAAAATAACTGTGGTATAAGGACGATTTTGTACCATTGGGTTGATTTGATAGTTTTGTTGTTTTTGTTATAAGTGTGTTGATCTTAACAAGCGAGAAGTCAATAGTCAGTTGCCAGTGATCAAAATTATTAGCTTTTTTTCGAGTAACATGCTAAGTTCTGACTCCTAACTCCTGACTCCTGAATTCTCCTGAGATGAGTTTTATTAACTTCACCCTGATCAAGTTATGCAATACAAATTTGCTTTCCATCTACCGGTTCTGAATTTTAGTATTCTAGATTGCAATTCGCTTTTTTATATTTTGTTACATTTAAACAGTTCTCAAAAAATACAGGTTACTTAATAATATGTCTCATCTAGCTAAGACTAATTGCATCTTATTGCTGTTGTGGTTTGCAAATGCGAAGTGAGACACCCGATGGCTAATTCCCGTCAATCATCTTTTAGACGAATTCTCGTTACCAAAATTCTCCTAATATTTCTCCCAGTTTTGTTGGTGGGAGAAATTGCCGCTATTAATAAAGCTCGCTCTAGTCTGTTAAATACTGCTAAACAGAACTTAACAGAAAGTGCGATCAGCCAAGGAGAAAAAATCAGTGAGGCGATCGCTGCTTTAAAAAGTAATATGTTAATTGCTAGGCAAGTCAAAATTTTACAATCAGGCTCATCAGCACAAATACAACAATTTCTGACTCAGTTAGCACGACAATTACCAAACCGTATCGATTGTATTCAATTTCAAAACCTAAAAAGAAGCACAATTATTGCTAGTAGTTGTGGTAATCAGGCAATCCAGTATTCTAATGTGTCTGATTACAGTCAGCAAGTAAATACAAAAGTTATATTACCACCCAAAGCAGGAACAACCGGTCAAAGAGATAGCCAAAACCAATTAAAATTACTCTTTTCTACCCCAATTTATGACCGCAGGGGTAACTTAGCTTACGCTTTAAATTTGCAAACTACACTTTATCAAACAACTGTCAAACCACCAGGTTCACTCATAGGTTCTTTAGTAGTTATAGCCGAAGATGGGACAATTTTAGCCCATCCCCTAGCGGAACGTATTGGCACAAATATTCAACATCATCCAGATGCAGAAAAACTAAAAAACTTAGTCAAAAACGCTCTATCTGGTCGCAATGATTCATCCAACCTCTATTTTACAGACAATCAAGAATTAGTTGCCGGTTATACTGCTATTCCTAGCCCTATTCACAAACAACAAAAATGGGTAGTTTTAGCTGTCACTAGTGTAGATAATGCCCTATTTGGATTAGAAGAATTTAAGTTAATTTTCATTGTTTTAACAGTTGGGCTAATTGGTGCAAGTTTATTAGCATCTTTATATCTTGTACCTTACTTAGCAGGGCCAATAGAAGAATTAAGAGATTATGCTTTAAATAATCACAGCCATCATGCTGCTCAACCTATACCCCATAACTTTAAAATTAAAGAATTTAATCAACTAGCACAAGCTTTAGATCAAATGGTAGAACGGCTCAAAGCTTGGGCAGAAGAATTAGAAATTGCTTGGAAAGAAGCCAAAACAGCCAACCAAGTTAAAAGTCAATTTCTAGCCACAACATCCCATGAATTAAGAAACCCCCTCAATATAATTATTAACTGTATACGTATTGTCAGAGATGATTTATGTGATGATAGAGAAGAAGAATTAGAATTTTTGAAAAAAGCCGATGATACAGCAATTCATTTATTAGGAATTATTAATGATTTGCTGGATATTTCCAAAATTGAAGCGGGTAAACTTTCAGTAGTTACAACACCAATTAACTTGCACCAAAGTCTGCTAGAAGTGATTAATTTACAATCAGTTAATGTACAACAGAAGGGCTTACAACTGATATGTAAAATTAGTGATGAAATAATTCCAGTTAAAGCAGATGCAGCTAAATTAAAGCAGGTACTCATAAATATTATTGGTAATGCCACTAAATTTACTGACGAAGGCAGCATTACTATTAGCACCGAAATTCAGCACCTTGGCAATAAATCTCAAGTTATCATCTCAGTCAAAGATACAGGAATAGGTATTGATCCTACCCAGCAACATAAATTATTCCGTCCTTTTGTAATGGTAGATGGTTCTACTAACCGCAGATTTGAAGGTACGGGATTAGGTTTAGCTATTTCCCGCAATTTAATTGAGTTAATGGGAGGAAAAATTACTCTAGAAAGTGCAGGTTTGTATCAAGGAACAACGGTAAAAGTTACCTTACCTTTAATTGATATTTCTCTGTTACCTAATTTAGAGAAAAATGGAAAAGCCAGTAAGACAGTAGAACAACAAAATCCGTCTCCAGGAGTTTATCATCCTGCTGATTTAGAAATAAAAACAGAAACAGAAGTAAATCAAACTCCTAGTCTTACAGCAGGGAACAGGGAACTTTTAACAGAGAACAGAATTGAAAGTCTCTTAGCATAAAGCTTTGTTCCTAAAATTTTTACCTAAAATCTAGGGAACAGGGAACAGGGAACAGGGAACAGAGTTGAAAGTCTCTTAGCATAAAGCTCTGTTCCTAAAATTTGTACCTCATTTACCTAAAATCTGAGGAATAGATAGTAGTGAGATTTGGAGAATCTCATCTAACTTAACTCTTAAAGTCTCTCTCATTATTAATTCTGAATTTTGAATTTTGAATTTTGAATTTTGAATTGGTACTAACCATTGGTAAGCTTAATTGGTTTACCACCTTGGTTAAGTGAGTCAGTCAAAGCAGAGAGAATTTCTACTAATTCTCTACCCACCCAACCAGAAGAAATTAAAGAGGGAGAATTTTGTAAAACACAGGTGATAAAGCGATCGCATACCCGTTTCAATGGCTCATCTTTGGTAATTTCTAGCATTTCTTGGCGTTGATTGACAGGAATAAATCGCTCTCCCTCTTGGCTAAATTCTCCATGAATGAGGGTTAATGGTGCTGTGGGGGACATTTCATCAAAAATCAAACAACCACGACTGCCGACAATTCCTAAGCGACGCTGTTTATCAGGATTTGACCAACACAGGTGAATATAAGCTTGAAAGTTTTGTGGATATGTGAGTGTGATCCAAACTAAATCAGATAAACCATTAGGGAAAATCGGAGGTGCTGCTGTTTCTTGTAACCACACTTTACCTGTAGCTTGGACTTGAATTGGTAATTCACCTAGCCAATTATTAAAAATAGCAATATCGTGAATCGCTAAATCCCAAAGTGCATCCACATCTTGACGGACAGGCCCTAAATGAGTGCGGGTAGCATAACCATAACGTAAATCACCTAAGAGTTTTGCTTGTACTACTGCTTGACCCCGTTCAACGGCTGGATGGAATAAATAAGTATGGTCAACCATGAGTATCAACTGTTGATACTCAGCTAATTGACAAAGTATCCGACATTCTTCTGGGCTAAGAGTTAGGGGTTTTTCTACTAACACATGATAGCCCTCTTGCAAAGCATCCTTAATTAAAGAATAGTGGGTAGTGGCCGGAGTGGCGATCGCTACTGCTGTTAATTCTGGAATTTGCTTAACTTCTGGCCATTCTGTTGTTAATAAGATACTTTCATCTAAATTAAATTGTTGTTTCACTGCTGCCAATCTTTCTGGCTGCAAGTCGAATACTGCCACTACGTTTACTTGAGGATGTGCCAAGAAATTCCTTAATAAATGCACTCCCCAACGTCCTACCCCGATAACTGCAATATTAATTTTATTCATTATTTATTATTCATTAGTCATTATTCATTATTCATTAAATATTGGTGATTGGTGATTGGGAAATAGAAAATTACTTCCTCATCTCCCCTTTTCCCTCACAGTGTCTCCCCTCTCCCCTCATCCTCCTCATTTGTTAAACATTGGGTTGTTGTGTTTCGGAAATTGCTAAATAAGCTTCTTTAGCAGCAGCTTGTTCAGCAGCTTTGATAGAACGTCCTTTTCCTTGTCCTAACATTTTTTCATGTAACCACACCTCAGCCATAAACCTTTCATGGGTGCGATGGGGTTGAGTAATTTCCACAACTCGATATTCTGGTAAAACTTTAAATTGAGCTTGAGTCCATTCTTGTAAAGCAGCTTTATAGTTAAGTCGCGCCGGATCAAGACGAATTTCTGTAGTTAACTGTTTAAAATGAGGATCTAACCAAGGGCGAATCAACTCTAAATTATTGGTACTGAGGTAGAGCGCTCCTAAAACCGCCTCGAAAGCGTCTGCTAGACGTGATTCTTGGCCTACATGATCGGCGGTAGCACTACCAGCAACTAATAGATATAGTTCTAAACCATATTCTCTAGCTAATTGAGAGAGAATGCGATCGCTCACCAGCACTGAACGAATAGCTGCAAAATCTCCCACCGAACAATCGGGGTAATGTTCCCATAACACCACGGCCGCCACCAACCGCACCACTGCATCACCCACAAACTCTAGCTGCTCATAATTGGCCGTTTCCGACACAGTAGGATGGGTGAGTGCCAAGTCTAACAGTTCCCACTTTACAGGTGCATGGGTTGGTAAACCTAACTTCTGAACTAAACTTTCAAGCTGCCTTTGACGGCGGGGATAAACGCGGGACATTCAAGTAAGAAAATGAAACGGGGAGACGAGGGGGATGAGGAAGATGAGGGGGATGAGAGAGAAATAATTTTTATATTTCCCAATACCCAATACCCAATCAGCAGTCGCTTAAATAAAGGAGAGAGTCGAACATAAGCCGGGTTCTGT
>DATGXQ010000032.1:0-7692 GCA_035298905.1 Nostocaceae cyanobacterium
TTTCAAACTATATTTTTTTCTAGGTTCGTGGCGGCTTCTTGAGGCGCTCGCTTTCGCGCTTGCTCTCTCTCGACCGCTTTACTAATCTAACAATCCTTCCATTGCTTGTCAAGCTTTTGGATAGTCTTTTTTTGAAAATTCAATTTCCTTTGCAACGCAAGGGTTTTGGCTACTAGATAAGGTAAGCTTAACAGCAACGCGGTTCAGTCAGGGACTTCTGAAAGACCAAGAACCTGGATTTAATAAAGCGAGTTTTTATTTTGAAACAGTACTACTATTAAGAGTATTAAGAGCGGAAACTGACTCATATAACTTAGCCGTCCAAACAGCAATACTGAAATGTTCTTTACCCTACCAAGTAATTCCTGTAGTTACGCTGAATGAATAGCGCTAGTTACATTAATCAAACATATGATTAAATCGGGATTGATTTAAAATGCTTATTTATGACTTGGTTTTATTCATAGTCTGAGTTATTTCAAGGTAGATATGCTCTAAACTTACAGATTGGTAAGCTATTGATTTCAAAGTAATCCCATCAAAAATAGCAATAATTTCTTTTAACTCTAAATGTTTAGGTAGCCAAAAAGCTAAGTCTTTACCATAGTGACGATAGGTAAATCCATGTTCGATGGCACGAGCGATCGTATTTTTTTCATCTGAACTTTGCACAAATAGGATTTCCTGTGCAGGAATTAGTTTACGAAGCTCAACTAAACTGCCTTCTGCTGCAATTCTACCATCCTTAAGTATACCTATTTTTTGACAGAGCCTTTCGGCTTCGTCTAATAAGTGGGTAGTTAATAAAATAGTAATGCCTTGATTTTTTAAGTCTTTGATTAACTCCCATATTTCATAGCGAGCTTCTATATCCAAACCAGTTGTTGGCTCATCTAAAATAACCAGTTTTGGTTGATGGATTAAGGCAACTGCAATATTTAATCTCCGCTGCATTCCTCCGCTAAGAGTTTCTACAGGGCTAGTTGCTCTATCCAATAAATTAACTGCTTCCAAGCATTTTTGAATTTGTTGACGCCGATGTTTACCTCTTAGCCCATAAATTCGAGCAAAGAAATCTAGGTTTTCTTGGCAACTTAAACTTTTATAAAGTAAATTCTCTTGTGGTACGACCCCAATCAGGGGTTTGGTATTGTCAGAAATGGGTTGATTATTAATTGTTACTTTTCCACTATCTGGCTTAAGCAAGTTACATATAATATTGATAGCGGTTGTTTTACCAGCACCATTAGGCCCCAACAATCCGTAAATCTCACCTGTTAAAATATAAAAGTTTAAATTTCGTAATACTTTATAATTTCCGTAAACTTTATTAAGATTTTCAATTTGTAGCATATATAATACTTATTTATAACACTAAATTATTTTAATTTTATTGTAAATCAGTTGTTTTGCATCACTATTTTTTATTTATAACAGGTAAATTTATAGTCGTTTTTCAATACTTAACATTCGACGGTAAGACAGCCATCCTATCATAACCATTAAAATAGCAAATATAGACAGAAAAGTTAGATTTGATGCAATTTGAGATAATTTATTACCGTTAGCTGATACCTCTATTAATGCGTAAACCATGTGATAAACGGGATTAAATTTAGCTAAATCGAGCAGGATTTTCGGAAATACAAAGGAAGGAATGAAGGCTCCACCCAAAATTAACAAAGGCACTCCAAAAGCAGCAACTAAAGAGTTTACATCTTCTGTGCGTCGAGCAAATTGTGTACCGAGAATAAATCCTACACCAACATACGAGATAATGCTGAGAAGAATTATGGCTGCGCCCAGGAGGAGAGAACCCTGAAATTTTGCGTTCCAGAAAGAAGCAATGGTATAAACCAGGAGTGTTTGACCGATACCAATACAGGTATGAGCAAGAAAAATGCCCAAAAAGTAAGAAGTTCCACTCAGGGGTGAAATGAATAAACGTTTGAGGGTTTGCTGTTCTCGTTCTGCTACTACGGTTGCTACACTACCACCCAGGCAGCTGAAAAATAGGGCAGCGCCTACCAACGTGCTAGGCGCTGCATATTCAAAAGCTTGAGCCATTGACAGTTGGGCGCGTTCTGCCACAATAAAGCCGTTTAGTAAAAGAACGGAAACTGGAAAAATACTCCAGAAAATCAGGCTGCGTCGCCGCCGGAACAATTCTATTAAGATTCGCTGGGCTACAGCCAGTGTTTCGTGCCAGTATCTCATTTTGTGAGGAGTTAGCAGAGTAGTTCATGAATCAATTATCAAGGTACGGGCTTTCGCAGCCCATTTCTCGACGCACCCTGTTCAAGATGTTTGGTGTAGGTGCGGTGAGCGGTGTCGTAGGATACTCTCGGTTTTCTAAGCCGAAGCCAACTATCTTTCAGCAAGATACCTTAGATTTGCCTTTTTGGGTTAGTCAGCCTCTTAGTGTGGTAGTAGTTGGGGGTGGATTGGCAGGATTAGCCTGTGCCTACGAACTTAGTCAAAGAGGTTTTGCGGTTACTCTTTTGGAGCGTGCGCCTCAGTTGGGAGGTAAAATCGCTAGTTGGCCGATTGAAGTTGGCGATGAAACTTTTATGATGGAACATGGGTTTCACGGCTTTTTTCCTCAGTACTATAACTTAAAAAGTTTAGTAGCAGAGTTGGGAATTAAAGACAATTTTCTGGATTTAAAATTTTACTCTGTTGTCTATAAAGATAGTAAATATAAACCAGAAATTTTCCGACCTAGCCATTCTGCTTTTCCTTGGAATATAGTTGATTTAGGGGTGTCATCTCCTAATCGGCTACAGTGGGGAATTAATTTAACTAAGTGGGAACATTGGCAAGTTTTTCGCGCTATTACAGGTTTTCAAACTGAGCGAACTTTTCAGAACCTCGATAATATATCAGTTGCGGAATGGGTGGAAAAGGATTTTCCGAGAGGTTTGTATGACCTTTACTTTTTGCCGTTTGCTAAGTCTAGTTTAAATGCTCCCGATGAAATGAGTGTGGGGGAATTAATGCAGTTTTTCCACTTCTATTTCTTTGGTAATCCAGAGGGGTTGGCTTTTAATGGTACTAAACAAGATATGGGAACTAGTTTGGTGCAACCGATTGCGAGGTCAATTGAGAGTAAAGGTGGAAAAATTGTTACTGGTGCAACCGTTAGAGAAATAAACTGTGTAGACGGTAAAATTGCCAAATTAAGTTATCAGCAAGGTGATGGAGTAAGTGATGTTCCGTTTTGGGTGAAGCGCAACTCTGTTATCAGCGATAATAAAATTGAGTATTTTGGTGCTGGCGATGAAGTGTTTGCCGTTAAAGCTGGAACAGAGGAAGCAATTTCGCTAACTTGTACTCATCAAGGTTGTACTGTTCACAGAGAGGCTAATGGAGAGTTTCATTGCCCTTGCCACGGTGCCGTATTCGATGCTGAAGGTAAAGTGGTAAAAGGGCCAGCTAAGAGGGATTTGGCTAAGTTTAAAATTGTGGAACGTCAGCCAGAAAATTTGCAATTAGTCGCAGCAGTTCAGTCATCACAACAAGTTTTGGTTGATACTATTCAGGCTGATTATTATGTGATTGCTACGGATGTACCGGGAGTTCAACATCTGTTTAGTTTGATCGATGGTGATGTGAATCAGGTAACGAAAAGACAGGTGGAAAAATTGAAAGTAGCTGATCCTTTTGCTGTTTGTCGTTTCTGGTTTGATCGGGATTTTGAATGGAAGCAAAGTTGGTTCACTTCTCTATCAGGTTATCGGTTAACTGATAGTATTACCCTTTATCATCGGATTCAGGAGCAATTCATTGCATGGGCGAATAAAACTGGTGGTAGTGTAGTTGAGTTACACGCTTATTGTTATAAGGAAAAGGAGTTTCCGACACAGGAAGCTTTGCTGACAACTTTTGAAGAGGAGTTGTATGAAATTGTGCCTGAATTAAAAGGGGCAAATATTTTACATCGGGAATTGGTGAATCAGAAAAATTTCTCTGGTTATCCACCTAATAGTTATGCGGAACGTCCAAAGACTAGCACGGCGGTTCCTAATTTGTTTTTTGCTGGTGATTGGGTGAAAATGCCTTTTCCTTGTGGGTTGATGGAAAGGGCGGTTAGTAGTGGTTTATTGGCTGCTAATGAGATTTTGCATCAGGAGGGTTTAAAGAGGCGTCCTTTGTTATCGGTGAATCCTGAAGGTGTTTTGAAAATCTGAGGTTGGGAGGGAGGCAAATGAGAGGGTAATTTCTCTCTCATTTGCTATTTTTTTGTTCTCTTAACCATTTGCGAAATTCTCTGATTGCTTGACTTGTTCCAATTGTTTGACTCATTTTTAGAAAAGGAGTAATTTCTTCAATTACGGGAAAATTGGGAAAAGTTGGGCTGCTTTGAGACTCTACATATTTGCCTGATTGCAGTAGGTAAATTTGGATTTTTCCATTTTCATATCGCCAGATTTCTGGTACTCCCAAGGCTTGATAGGCGCTAACTTGGGTTTTGGATGTAACATCTATTTCTATTGCTAAATCTGGTGGTGGATCGATAGTTAAATCTATGCGAGTTTTGCCAATCATTTGAGCATAGTTTTGAATGTAAAAGCAGTCATCTGGCTCAATACCTGCTGCCATGTCTTCTCGTTTAAAGGTTGTCGATCCTAAAGGTTCCCAATTGCGATCGCATTCATCAAGCAAAGCTTTCACTAAGTCCCCAATAATTACTTTAGCTTTCTCATGTTCTGGTAGCGGCACCCTAATCTCCAAAGTTCCGTTAATATAAGCTAATCGAGAAGGACGTTTTTCTCCCAATTCTTCTAAAATCTGTTCAAATTCTTGCCAACTAACATCATGGAATAATACTCGATGTCCAGGCGGTACGCCAAGTTGCCGTAGTTGCAGCGTTACCATTTGATTCTCCTAAATTAGATGTTTTAGAAATTGTTATTTTTTTTGATATTAGCACTCCCCTAATTCTGGGAAGATTTAAGATAAATTAAATCTGTCAATCTGTCGACAGTATGAGCTATTGCCTCAATCTTAATTGCCCCAAACCGCAAAACCTACCGGGTGCAACATTTTGTAGTACTTGCGGTACTAAAATGTTGCTGAAAGATCGCTACCGGGCTACTGATTTTCTGGGTGCTGGCGGTATGGGCAGAAATTTTTTAGCGATTGATGAAGACACGCCATCAAAAAAGCGCTGTGTTATTAAACAGTTTTCTCCACATCCCGATATAGTTAGTAATCCAACAGCTTTTGAGAAAGCTGTTGAACTATTTAACCGTGAAGCGGCGATGCTCGATCGACTGGGCGATGAGTCTGCCCAAATTCCTCGATTGTTGGCATATTTGGAACAAGATAAACGCTTATATTTTGTGCAGGAATTTATTGACGGGCAAAATTTACTAAAGGAATTAGAAGAAAAGGGAATATACAAAGAAGCGCAAATTTATCAGTTATTAAATGATTTGCTACCAGTCCTGAAATTTATACACGAGCGGGATGTAATTCACCGGGATATTAAGCCTGAAAATATTATGCGCCGCCAAAATGGTCAACTGGTGCTGATTGATTTTGGTATTTCCAAAGAATTGAGTGGAACAGTAAGTTCTTTGGGGACAACTGTGGGAACTTTGGGTTATGCACCACCGGAACAAATGACTTATGGTGTAGCTTATCCCGCAAGTGATATTTATGCTTTGGGCGTAACTTGTATTCATTTAATGACTAATGTTTGTCCAGATAAATTATTTAATCCCCAGGAAAATAGGTGGTTATGGCGAAATGTTTTGGCATCAAATAATATTGATATTAGTCAGCAATTGGAGAATATTTTAGAGAAGATGCTGAAAACAGATCTAGGGGAAAGGTATAAATCAGTTGATGAAATAGTGAAAGATTTAAATCCTATAATGGTTGGGATTTGGTATGGCGAGTTTGACAATGCTCCTGCTAGTCTGACTATTACCGATCAATTAGGTAATTCGTTTAGTGGAGTTCTCACAGTTCAATATAGTAAAGGTCTTTCTCGTATCGAAATTAAAGGCAACCTTGACCACAAAACAAATAATTTGAATATAAAAGAAATCCGTGTATTATCAGAACCTGAGCGAGGAGTATGGGTACTAGGGAAAAACAAAGGGCAGTTGTCATCAAATAAAAAACAAATATCTGGCACAGGGGAAGGCTACAGTTCATACTCTTGGTCATTCTCTAAAGCAGGAGAAAATGATGAAATTTGGTATGGCGAATTTGAAAATTACCCTGCTACTCTTTTTATTCATCGCCACTCAGATGAATATTTCGATGGAACTTTAGCAGCTTTTCACTCAAATGGTCTAACTTACGTTGCTATTCAAGGAAACGTTAATATTAAAACAAATCAAGTAACAATACAAGAAGATAGTATGCTTCCGCAATCTCGGTCATTTGACTGGACACTTGGAAAAAATCGAGGAATTATGTCATTGGATGGAAAAAAAATGATAGGAAAGGGTCATGCTCCTCCTTTAAAGCCATACTGGTGGTCATTTTCTAAGGAAGATATGAATAGTTTTTCTTAGTGCCCTGCACTGGGTTTTTGAGTTGCTATTTTACCGAAAGAAACTGAAGCGTGATAACTAATACTATCAATGGCTGAACAAGAAGGAATTCAGCTTACTCCAGGTGGTGAAAAAAACTCGGCAATCTTGTTAACCTTAAAGATTACACTATTGCCGATGCAATTCGAGAACGTGGCGGTGGTCAAGGTCAAGTTAATAAGTTACGATCGGATTATCAAAATCTCAAAGTTGGTGAATTAGCTAATCTCGCTGCTGAAGGAGACGCTGACGCTGAAACTGCTATTAAAATACTCAAACAAGCAAGGAAAAAACGGGAGAAATATGGCAACAGATGAATTTCCGATCGGACAACTTCTAACAGCAGTATCAATACTAGAAGATAAAGAATTTTCTAGCAATGAACTCTGCCTGGATAAAATTCAATTATTCTTTCAAGATACTACAGTTACCCTGCTACCAATTGTCGATACTGATGAAATAAAAATAATACAGGAAACAACTAACACACCTTCTGCGAAAAATACTCCATCTTGGTGTCAGTCTTTACTTGGTAAAAAGCTGATGACTGTTTGGATATGCGAAAATGACCAAGGTTATCGAGATCAAATAATTTTCGCTTTCGAGTATATGCGTCCCAGCATTGCTTTTGTTGCTGAAGGTTCGGTTCTCAAAGCTTTTCGCCACGAACTAATATCCCTTGTAAAAACTGAAACTCAGTTGCAACACAGCCCAGTTTAGCCGCAATATCCCAACTGGCATAACCCCACAACGATCGAATCGCGATAAACTGTTCTAGCTAGTTCGTTGAAATTTCCGTTATGTCTACCTTTTTATTAGAAGTCGGTACAGAAGAACTTCCTGCTAAGTTTGTGGGGGATGCTATCCAACAATGGCAAACTCTCATCCCCAATAGCCTTAGCGAACAATACTTGACAAGTAACGCAATTTATGTATACGGTACGCCTCGCCGTCTAGCGGTTTTGATTGAAGGACTACCCGCCCAGCAGCCCGATCGCGTAGAAGAGATTAAAGGGCCACCTGCGGCGGCGGCGTTTAAGGATGGACAACCTACGAAGGCGGCGGAAGGTTTTGCTAGGAAGCAGGGCGTGGCGTTGGAGGCGTTGGAAGTACGCCCTACGGATAAGGGCGATTTCGTGTT
>DATGXQ010000033.1:0-29712 GCA_035298905.1 Nostocaceae cyanobacterium
GCTCATATTAGCCGCGTGACTGGGGAAGAATTTCACACCCAGCAGCGACAATCTGTAAGTGGTGGCTGTATTAATCAAGGCTATGCTGTGTCTAATGGTCAGCAAACCTACTTTGTCAAACTTAACCAAGCCTCACAAGTAGAAATGTTTGCGGCTGAAGCGTTGGGTTTACAACAAATGTATGATAGCCAGACTATCCGCGTCCCTAAACCATTGTGTTGGGGAACAGCCGGAAATTCTGGTTACTTAGTCTTAGAATGGCTAGAGATAGGAGGGGGAAATACTCAATCTTGGCAAGAAATGGGACGCAAACTAGCAGCCATGCACAAAACCACCAGCGATAAAGGTTTTGGCTGGGATATGAATAATACGATCGGTTCTACACCACAAATCAACACTTGGACAAGAGACTGGGTGCAATTTTACACTCAGCATCGTCTAGGTTATCAATTTTCCCTAGCCAGAAGACGGGGTGGACATTTCCCCCTACAGGATAAACTCTTAGCAGCTATCCCCCAATTATTAGCAAATCATCAAGTAGAGCCTTCTTTAGTGCATGGGGACTTGTGGGGAGGTAACGCCGGCTGTACTGTATCTGGTGAACCGGTGATTTTTGATCCAGCCACTTATTTTGGAGACAGAGAAGTTGATATTGCCATGACAGAATTGTTTGGCGGTTTTCCCGCAGCTTTCTATCAAGGTTACAACGAAGTTCTGCCTTTAAATGCAGGTTACAAAAAACGGAAAACTCTTTACAATCTATATCACATATTGAATCATTTTAATTTGTTTGGGGGTAGTTATGCCTCCCAAGCCAACAGTATGATTGAGCAAATTTTGCGGTGAAACTAAGATTAAACTCAGATGCATGAATTACGAAACAGCTCGCAAATTATTAATTGACCAAGCCAAAACAAATGATAATCCTGATGCTTTATTAAGTCGCATGACTCAAGGTAAAGCACCAGTTCCTGGTCAAATTACTTCGATTTTATTAGCATTAAAAATAGTATTTGAAGCGTTAAAAGAAGCTTCTAGTTTAGATAGAGAATTAGTTTTAGCTTTATATATTTTGAGTGTAAAAACTCCTCAATTATTTGCAGTGGGTAGAAAAGCAGGAGTTGATTGGCCACCACTTTTAAAAGAAGATTTACAACGTATTTCTTTTGCTGTTGAAAGCATTTATTCTAATCATTGGCAAACTGCACCAACGGGAGTTAAGTTAAGAGATGAGATATCACAGTAATGAAGGGTAAAATGATTAAACGCAGATAAACGCAGATGGACGCGGATAGAAGATTATTGTAATATCTTTTTGGCTAAATGGAAAGCTGAGAGATAATAAATAGGAATGGTTTCACCGCAATGCTGTGCTATTTTTTCTCGCAAGGCTGTAAATAAAGTTTCTAGGTTTGATTCTCCTAATTTGCGGTAATGGGAAAGGGTATTTAATAGCAGTAAATAGTTATCAATGCTATAAATAGCTTCACATTGTATAGATTCAGATATTATGTCTTTAAAAAAACCAGAATTTATAACTATTTCTTCAAATCCTTTGAGAGTTTCTGTTTGAGATATACTACCCTCATATTTTTGAATAGAAGGGGCATATTTTGTATAAACTTCCTGTAATATTTGGTAAGTTTGAAAATTAGGTTCAGGAAGCATGTTCCAGAGTAAAATTAAATAGCCGTCATCTTTTAAGGCTTTAGCTATTTTAGGATAACTAACTTCTGGTGGTATCCAATGAATGGAATTTGCTGCTAAAACGGCATCAAATCTTTTTTCTTCTGGTGAATATTCTTCTAAGGAAGTGTTGATAAATTCGACATTGGGATATTTGGCACAATTTTGTTTAGCAAACTCATACATGTCTTGACTTGGTTCAATACAAACCAGAGAAAAACCTAATTCAGCAAAAGCTACTGTAGCATTTCCGGGACCGCAACCTATTTCTAATATTGTGGCATTTGGGGGAAGTTGGGTTAATTCTATAACTCGATTAATTAGTTTTTGGTGATAGCGAGGTCTAGCTTGGTTATATGCTGCGGCTACTGAAGAATACCAATTTTTTCTATCTTTTAAATCTTGGGAATACCATTCTTTAATTGCTTGGTTAACTTTATTCATCAATTTATCAGATTTTGATTAATTGTTATAGATTATTTGGTGCGTTGGGGAACGCACCCTACTTTGTCTGATCAGATAAGAAAATTAACAAATTAACGGATTCGCAATTCTCCCTCTAATTTATTGAGGTCGTTTTTGAGTAAAACTGTCATATTTCCGGCGATGGCTTTACCGTCTCTAGGTTGGGCAATTTCTACCCAATAAACATATCTATCTCCTACTCTCAATTCTCCCTTTAATGCTTCTCTAATGGGGGTTTTGGCTAACCTCGCTTGATTAATCGCACTTTGATTTGGATACTGATAAATTATTTGAGCGCGGTTAAAATCTTGATAAATATCTAAGCCATAAATTACCCGGAGTGATTCTTCTAAACGGTCAAATGTAATGCCGTTTACCGCATCAAACATGCTAATTCTTTCGGTGCGGATTTTATTGCGTTCTTTAGTAAAAGTTACTTTACCAGGAGGCAAAACAGAAGCTTGAAAAGTAAATTTTTGTGCTGCTGTGTCCGTCTTGGTAACGGTTAATTTTTCCCCACTGCTAGGACGGAGTGTAGGGTGTGCTTGTATCCAGCTTGTTACCTCTTCCGTGGTTTGTCCTGGTAAAGCTTGCGCGGAGGAATTAAGCAAAAATGCGGCAGATAAGCCAGGAATAACGGAAAGGGGTAAAATTAACAGGTGACGCAGAGATTGTTTGAGCATTTTCCTATCTAGCACTTATAGTAATTAGGGATTTTAGCTTGGTAATTTTGACTTGGGAATGTTACATTAGTTTCCCATGAGAACCGAATTAGAGGGAATGCTCCTAGTTTGCCCATTTTTTACTAAAGTATTAAACTAGGACTGAATATTTTTACTCTGCTCAAAATCTCTAATTAAATACCTGTAGATATCCCAGATGCAAAGATTTGTTTGGCTGTGAGTTGCAAATTGGGAAAAATTGAGGAAACGAGTTGCTGATTATTTTGAAATAACTGTCTTTGATATTCGTCTTCTAATAATTTACAAATTGTAATTGTCGGTTGTTTGGGTTTACCTATATATTCTTTACCACCAATTCCTAAATAATCGACAATCCAATATTCAGGAATTCCTAATGCAGCATAATCTTCAAATTTTCGAGCATAATCATTTGCCCAATTTGTGCTAACAACTTCGGCAATTAGTTTGATAGCTTTGCCTGATGTAATAATTGATTCTTGCTGCCAAAGTGGTTCATTACTCAATTGGTTTTGATCTAATACCATTACGTCAGGACGAAATGCGGTGTTTGTTCCTAATAATTTAATTAGGCATTTTTGTAGTATCAAATAATTTGCATCCTGTCTATCAATTTCTACATTTAGCTTTCTAGTGACAAAAGCACTTACTTGTTCATGGGGTCCCGTTGGTTCCATATCGACTAACTCACCATCAATTAATTCATATTTATAGTTGTCTCCGTATTGAGTAATAAATTCATCAACTGTGAGCAGTTTTGAGGCTGATTGAATCATGATGATTTTTCCTCATAATTTGCAACTTGTCAGAAACAATTATCCAGTTAAAAAATTGAAACCACTGATTAAACAGACTTTTTTAATTTTTAATTTTTAATTTTTACGGTATCATTGCTACTTTAATTACTTTTCGCGCTCTCATGTCGTGAAAAACTTGTTGTAAATCTGCTAATGGTCGTTTTTCAGTGATTAATAATTCAAAGGGAATTTTGCGACTGGAAATTAGAGATAATGCCTCTTTCACATAATAGGGTGTGTTGTGAAATACGCCTTTTAATGTTAATTCGCTGTAATGTAATTGTTCTGTATTAACTGTAATTGTAGTATCACGGGGACAACCACCGAATAAATTGACTGTAGCACCTGGACGAGCGCAAGCGATCGCATCTTCCCAAACGCTAGGTACACCCGTTGCCTCTATGACTATATCCGCACCCCAGCCCTCAGTAAATTCTCTCACGATTTTGGTAAGCTCAGAATTTTGATGATAATTAAAAGTCTGCACTGCACCGAGCTTTTTACCGATTTCTAGCCTCTGGTCATTTCCTCCCCACAAATACACCTGAGTTTGGCTGGCTAAAACGGCTACAAACATTAAGCCGATCGCCCCATCTCCCAAAACGACCACTCTGTCATCAGGTTTAACATTTGAACGCGCAATACCATGTAATACACAGGCTAATGGTTCTGTCATCGCTGCCAATTCTAAGGGCAAATCATCAGCAACGGGTAACATATTATGCTCGACAATTGGGGCGGGAATTTTCAAATATTCGGCAAAAGTGCCATTATTCCAGGTGAGATGGGGACATAAAGAAAATTCTTGACGTTGACAAAAGAAACATTTCATGCAGGGGGCGGAATTATTAGCCACGATGCGATCGCCTATTTTCCATTTTGTCACCCCGTCACCCACAGATGCGATCGTACCCGCAGCTTCATGACCAAACAAAGTCGGCGGTTTTAACATTTTGGCATGACCACCACGCCGCCACACCTTTAAATCTGTCCCGCAGGTAGTAGCAGCACCAACCTTAATCACCACTTCCCCCGCAGCCGGAGTTGGTTCGGATACCTGTTCTAAACGTAAATCTTCTTGACCATAAAGTACGGCTGCTAACACGACGATTCACCCATTAACTCAGCTTCCCCAAATTTTACCGATAATTGGGTGGAATTTTACAATATTATACAGCAGGGAACAGGGAACAGGGAACAGGGAACAGGCTTGAAAGTCTCTTAGCATAAAGCTTTATTCCTAAAATTTGTACCTCATTTACCTGGAATCTGCTGTAACATCCCTGACTTCTTCAAGAAGTCGGGGATCTAAATTTAATCATGAGAAATTTGAAAATATGACCCTTGATTTATGGACTAAAACAAGTGGGACTTGGATTAATGTTTTTACTGTTCTTATTGGTACGACTATCGGACTACTTTTGAAAAAACATCTCCCATTAAGACTACAACAAATTATCACCCAAGCAGTAGGATTAATTACCGTTTTTATCGGTTTGCAAATGGCTGGGAGTTTTTCTCAAGTCCGCAGCAGTCGCATAGATGGAGTAGTATTAGGACTGCTGGCTTTGGTGATTGGTGGTTTATTGGGTGAGTGGTGGAAATTAGAAGATAAACTCTATTCTTTAGGAGATTTTATTAAAGCTCGTTTTCGAGGTAGTGGACTTTTTACAGAAGGATTTGTAGCTGCTAGTTTACTATTTTGTGTGGGGCCAATGGCGATTATTGGTAGTATTAATAATGGCTTAACAGGGAATAATACTATACTTTTACTCAAAGCGACAATGGATGGTTTAACCTCTATTGCTTTAACTAGCAGCTTTGGGCTGGGAGTAGGATTTTCAGTATTAGTAATTCTGGTTTATCAAGGGGGAATCTCTCTCTTAGCAGGATTTTTCGCTCAAGCATTACCTAACCCAGCTAATGACCCCCATTTATTACTAATAACTGGTGTGGGAGGTTTAACAATCGTGGGTTTGGGATTTAATTTACTGCAAATAACTCAAATTCGAGTTGCATCTTTTTTACCAGCTTTGATAGTTGCGCCTCTTCTCTACTTCATCTTCAGATAGCCGACAGTTTTTTGATTAAACCTACATTATATACCAATCCCCTACAAGAAAGCAATCGATAGAAACTGAGAAAACCTGATAAAATCCTCAGTTCTTAATTTGGCGCGTAGGGTGTGGAAGAAAAAAGTTCTGTAGAGGTTTGACATTTGCGACTGTTGAACCTAAAGCGAATTGAATGAGTCAAAAATAATGGTGTGGAGTGTATGGGCAATTCAGTTGAGGTTTACACCCCTGCTAACTTTATACTACCCTGAGATTTTGGCATGGGCTTATACTCTTATTAGCGTAAATTAGATGATTTTGCTTTCTTCCCTACCCCCTTTTTTCTCCCCTAGCTTGGGGGAGAAGAGGAAAACACTTAATGAGAATGTCAAATTACCAGCAAAATGTTGATGTTAAATTTATAATTCCATTTAGTGGTACAAATTATATACATTCAGAGCTAACAGGATACAAGTGAGATTTATGTCATTTAGAGTTAGCAAAAATTGTGATGATGAATACATAAATAACTCATAACAGGCTCAAAATTCTTGCTTCTTACTGTTACTCAAACCTATTCAAAAATAATGGCTAGTAAACGGCTGTTTGACCGAAAATACTTGCCAATATCAGAAAATTAAATGGTTTTTAACCCAAATAAGCCGCAGAAACAGATGAAAATACCATTGACTTTACCTATTAATTCAATCCTCAATACTCAAAATTTATTGGCGTGCTGTGTGTTGGGGCTGGGAATACTAACAGCAAGCTGTGGTTCACTGCCAAAAGAATCAGCCAAAGCCCAATCAGGTAGAAGCAGAGGAGAAAATACTGTGGCTGCGGTTGATGTAGCGATCGCCAAAACTAATCAACTCCGCCCAGAACCAGAATACATCGGCAATACTGCACCTTACCGGATTGTTTCCGTGCGATCGCAGGTCGAAGGGAGATTAATAACACTCAACTTAGATGTGGGTGATACGGTAAAACGGGAGCAAATTATTGGTCAATTAGATGACGCTTTATTGCTGTCTAACGTCAGACAAGCCGAAGCGGAACTAGCAGCCCGTCAATCAGAAGTCGCCAGGGCTAATACTCAGGTAGGAAATGCGAATGCAGAAGTAGAAAGAGCCAAATTAGAATTAGCTCAAGCAGAGGCCGATTCTTCCCGCCAGCAAAAATTATATAAAGAAGGGGCGATCGCCGAACAAACCGCCCAACAAGCCAAAACCAAAGCCAGAACCGCCGCCCAAATCTTGCGATCGGCCGCCGAACAAGTCCGCACCGAAAAGCAAGCAGTCGCCGCCGCCCAAGGTCGAGTATTTGCCCAAAAAGCAGCAGTCGCCGCCGCCCAAGAACGCCGTTCCTATGCCCGTCTGATCTCCCCCATTAGCGGCGTAGTCACAGAAAAAATTACCGAACCCGGAAACCTCCTGCAACCAGGCAGCGAAGTCCTAAAAATAGGCGATTTCAGCCGCGTCAAAGTAGTAGTGCAAGTTTCTGAACTAGAACTAGCCAAAATACAAGTCGGGCAATCTGTACAGGTACGCTTAGATGCCTTTCCCAATCAAACTATTATGGGCAGAGTTAGCCGTATTTCCCCCGCCGCCGATACTACAGCCAGGTTAATTCCTATAGAAATTATCATGCCCAACAGCGACGGAAAGATTGGTAGTGGACTCCTAGCCCGTGTCAACTTTACCAGCCAAACCGCCCAGCGAGTAGTAATTCCCCAAACGGCAATTACTGAGAATAAAGCGGGACAATCACAGGCAGAAGATAGTAACGGCACAATCTTTGTTTTAGAACAAACAAGCGGTAAACCCCAAGTCAAAAGCCGTACTGTGACCTTGGGTGAAAGGGCTGATAGCCAAGTCGAAATTTTATCTGGTTTACAACCAGGAGAAAGTTATGTAGTGCGTAGTTCTAAACCCCTCAAAGACGGTGAAACTGTCCGCCTGTCTATTCTCTCGGAAAAATAAGCGTTAGGACTTTGAACCAACTTGAACCAGCAAGTTTTTCCACCAGTCCTAATCATGGCCGGGAGTTGAATAACTGTATCAAGTTTCCAACTTGAGCCTTTAATTTAAGTAAAATGTACCCTCAATTTGCAGGCAGTAAGGCAGTCAAAACGCCCACCTTGCAAGACTTTTAACCATAAAAAAATTTTTCTGACTCCTGACTCCTGACTCCTGACTACTGCCCATTTTGAATTTTAAATTTTTAAGTTCCCAAAATGCAGCAAACAAACCCCAGTAGCGGATTTAGTATTAGTGCTATTTCTATCCGCCAACACATTGGCACACTGATGCTTACCCTAGCGGTAATTATCCTTGGTGTCTTCTTTATTATTCGTTTACCTGTAGATTTATTGCCATCAATTACCTATCCTCGGATTGGTGTGCGAATTGAAGCCCCAGGAATTTCCCCAGAAGTAGCAGTTGATGAAATCACCAGACCTCTAGAAGAAGCTTTTTCTGCCACTGAGGGAGTAATTCAAGTTTTTTCCCGCACTCGTGAAGGTCAAGTTAGTTTAGATTTGTACTTTCAAACTGGGGGAAATATTGACCAAGCTTTAAATGATGCCACAGCAGCCTTTAACCGGGCAAGAAATCAATTACCAGACACTATTGAATCACCCCGGATATTTAAAGTAGACCCTTCCCAACAACCTGTTTATGAATTAGCCTTAACTTCCCCTTCCCTGAAAGGCGTTGATTTACGTGTGTTTGCGGAGGAAGAATTAGCCCGTGAGTTGGGAGTAGTACCGGGAGTAGCTGGAGTTGATGTTTCCGGGGGAATTAAAGAAGAAGTGAGGGTAAATGTAGATTTAGACCGTCTGCAAGCTTTAGGTATAGGTTTAAATCAAGTCCTGAATGAGTTAAGTGAAAGAAACCGCGATGTATCTGGTGGACGAATTTTAGGGACAAATTCAGAACCTTTAACCCGGACAGTGGGCAGGTTTAAAACTGCGGAGGAAATCAGAAATCTCTCATTTGCTAGTGCTTCCCCCAACTCCACCCTGAGAAATCGGGTTTATTTGCGAGACTTTGCCGAAATAATTGATGGTGGAGAAAAACAACGGGTGTATGTGTCCCTCAATGGGGAAGAAGCGGTAAAAGTCAGTATTCAAAAACAGCCGGATGCTAATACGATTACCGTTGTAGACGGGGTGAAAAAACGGTTAGAAGAATTGAAAAAAACTGGTGTCATTCCAGCAGCAGCGCAGTTAACGCCCACCTTAGACGAATCCAAATTTATCCGTGATTCTATTAGTAACGTTACCAGTTCTGGGTTAATTGGGTCAGGACTAGCAGCGATCGCTGTTTTACTCTTTTTGGGTTCGCTGCGTCAAACTTTGATTATTGTCATTTCCATCCCCCTCGCTACCCTAGCCGCAATTATCTTTATGGGGATGTTTGGCTTAACTATCAACGTTTTCAGTTTAGGCGGTCTAGCATTAGGTGTGGGAATTGTCGTTGATAACTCCATCGTCATGCTAGAGAACATCGCCGAAGGCTTGGGAATGACACCAGGGAAAAATAACCGCATCCGCTTAAGCCAAAAGCAATTAATTCTCCAAGCAGAAAAAAGTAGCCGTGAGGTAGAGTCAGCCTTACTCGCATCTACTAGCACCAACTTAGTATCAGTCTTACCATTTTTATTAATTGGTGGGTTTATTTCCCTTCTCTTCAATGAATTAATTCTCACTATCACCTTCTCAGTAGCCGCTTCCATATTAATTGCTGTTACCATCGTCCCCATGTTCACATCCCGGTTATTAGGGATACGCTTCTCTAGCAACTTAACTAATTTCTGGTTACTGAAACAATTTAACAAGCAGTTTGAAGCAGCAACCATTGGTTATGGGAACTTTTTGCGGAGAGTATTGAAGTGGAGAATCTTGACCATAGCGATCGCCATCGGTCTCTTAGGTTATGGTAGTATCTGGATAGCTCCACAACTTCCTCAAGAAATTCTCCCCCGCATCAACACCGGACAAGTCAGCCTCATCGCCCAATTTCCCGCCGGTACACCCCTCGAACAAAACCAAAAAGTCATGCAAGCGGTAGATGAAATTCTCCGTAAGCAACCAGAAACCGAATATGTCTTCTCCACAATAGGCGGTTTCCTCTTTGGTAACGCCACCAACGCCAACCCCCTGAGAAGTTCTAGCACCATCACCCTCAAATCAGGAACCAATGTAGATCAATACATTGGAAAAGTTAACGCCCAATTTCAGAAATTAAACTTAGTAGATATTCGTTTGCGTCTTTCACCCGGACAAGTACGCGGTTTAATTCTCAACAACTCCCCCACCCGTGGCGCTGATGTCGATATCATCCTACAAGGAACAGATGCAGATGTCCTGCAAAAAGCCGGTCGTCAAGTACTAGCAGCACTAGAAGAAAAAGCCACCTCAGTTAGATTTCGTCCAGATGCAGACCCCCGCCAACCAGAAGTACAAATTCTTCCCGACTGGGAACGAGTCGCCAACGTAGGTTTAAACACCAGAGAAATCGGCCAAACCATCCAAACCGCCATTGAAGGTAGTATCCCCACCCAACTACAACGGGGTAACAGGTTGGTAGATGTGCGAGTGCAATTAAATGAAACCTCCATCCAAACCCCTTCCCAATTAGCCAGACTACCCTTATTTATCAGCAATAATCGCCAAATACGTTTAAGTGACGTAGCGAAAATTACTGAAGGTCAAGCACCAGGCGAAATCCAGCGCATCAACCAGCGCCAAGTTTTTCTTATTGCTGGTAACTTGACAGAAGGGGCAAGTCTCAGTCAGGCATTGGCACAAGTAAGTTCAGTGATCAATACTATAGATTTACCTGAAGGTGTAACAGTTTTACCCAGTGCCACCGCCGAATCAAATCAACAACTCCAAGGTTCATTACCCCTATTAGGTGGGTTAGCAGCCTTTTTAGTCTTTGTAGTCATGGCGGTACAATATAATTCCCTCATTGACCCTCTGGTAATTATGTTTACCATTCCCTTAGCATTAGCTGGGGGTATCTTTGGACTGTACATCACCAAAACCGCCATCGGGGCGACAGTAATTGTCGGTGCAGTATTACTGGTCGGTATTGTAGTTAACAACGCCATTATCATGGTCGAGTTAGCAAATCAGATTCGGGAAAAAGAAGAAATCGACAGACGCACCGCTATTCTCAAAGCCGCACCCCAAAGATTAAGACCAGTATTAATGACCACAATTACCACAGTCGTCGGGATGTTTCCTCTAGCATTGGGTATGGGTGACGGTTCAGAATTTCTCCAACCCTTGGGAATAGTCGTATTTGCTGGCTTATCCTTAGCAACCCTACTCACCCTATTTATCATTCCATGTTTTTACACCCTTCTCCATGACCTATTTAGCTGGAGTTGGTTAAAACCCGTAGCCCTTCAACTCGATTTAGTCAGGAAAAAATTTAACATCTAATTCTTGTAGGGTGCGTTAACGCAGCGTAACGCACCTTCTGATTAAATAGATTCATTCTGTAATCATTTCTAGTGAAGCTATGTAATTTAGGATTGTTGTGGCAATTAAATTTTTATCATTGTTATAGCCATTCCGGCTGAAGTGAAGTACAGTCAATCCCTTAATTTACAAGCTTTACAGCCTTTTTAATGTACCTCATCTGACAGGGAAACGCTGTATTTATATCAAAATAGTGAGGTTTGAAAAGTTCAACTATATCAAATATAGACATTCCTAAGTAAAAATCACAATGCCTGATACAAACAGAGAAAAAGTGCTTATTTTTATCTTCTCCACCATTTTCACATATCATATCAATAACAGATAAAGGTGAAGCATGAGTATGATTGGAAAAGTATGTATCCCATGCTTCAAATTTTTTAACACCTGACTCTATATCAATTTTTGCTGATTCACTTACATCAGAGAAAACTTCTGTCAATGGTCTATCTCCCAATATGTTGCCAATATTCCTTTTGTTTATTTCTTTTCGAGTTAAGCACCTTCCTTTTTGATTTTTTAACTTGCGGTAAAATAAATCATTATTTTCTGAAATAAATTTATAAATGCTATTTTGATGATTAGAGTTATAGTATCTATTGTTTTTAATCTCTTCTCTTAAAATACGCTTCTCTTCCCTGTATTTTTGGGCTACATCTTTTCTGCCAAGGAATTCTGATATTTCTTCTGATTCTGCTAGATGATGTAATTCAATTAGCAGAAATCTTAGCATAGCTTCTTCATAGTCAACTTTATCTATGTTCAAATAATAAAACATTTGATAAGCTTCAATTAGATTTCTGGTTAAACTAGCAACTGAAGCTAGATCGCAAAATTCATCATTTGATTCTAATTGAGAGTGAGGCAATATTTTATAAATACTTTTACAACGTATTAAAATTTGTTTGAATAATTCATAACCCCAAAGATATTGATTATGTAATTCAATACTTGGGAATGAATCGTATACTTTTTCTGCTATTGAGATAATCTGCCCAAATGTTCTTAACTCTTCTGAATAATTCATATTCATAATTTTTGATTAATTCCATTATTTATTCTAAATTATTACTGTTTTATTATCAATACTTCTTCGGAAAGTTGTCAAGGCCAGCTAGACTACCAAAGGTAAAATCAAGTAAAATCAATGCTTTCGTGCTTTGAGTCAAAAACTATCTAGATTATTGATTTTAATATTATAAAATTATATAGCCATTCCATCTGAAGTGAAGTACAGTTAAACCTTTGGTTTACAAGCTTTACAGCTTTTTCAATGTACCTCATCTGACAGGGAAACGCTGTATATATTTTCACTACATAAATAAAATAAGTTGACTAATATTAGCAGTGCCTATTTCCTTCTAGCCATGTTAATCTGCTGTTAAATCTTATTTTTTTCACTTTGAAAATAGTTATAAAAAATGGTAGAATAACCTACCAAAAAATCTTGATTAAGATTTAGATAAATTGCTAACTTGGTAAGGTAAAAAGCTAAATAGATATAGCTTCTGCTTTACTCCTGCTTCCTGGCTTCTCAACTATCAATCAAAACCACCTTCCGCAAGCGAGAATTATTCACCTGCTGAGAACGCCGATAAAAATAAGCATCTAGCAACAACTTCCAAGCACCAGGAGAAATTACAGAAGCATCTAACATTGACAGAAAACTGTGAACATTTTTTTGCTTCAGTGCTACTAAACTCCAATGTAAAGTTAAGTATTTCTTGATATCTTCCAGCTTGGGAATTTCACTACGGTGCTGTTCATTTACCAAAGGATAAATTTTCTCTTTCATCAAAATATTTGTTGCTAACCGTTTGGATAAAGAAAATCTTTGATTATAAGCACCAGGCCAAATGGTACGATAAGCCAGACATTGATTTAAGAAAATCGCATCACCAAATTGTGCGATACGTATCCAAGAATCAATATCATCACAATTAGCATCTAAAGAAGAATCCCACCCTCCCGTCTTGATAAATGCATCCCGGCGACAGCCTACCTGTACAGGCGTACCAAAAGGCAAAAGTTCCAATAACATCCCATAGTGAATATCAGCTTGCGGGATATAATAGGCTAGTCCCGGCCCAAATTGAGGAGTACGGCTAAGTTCTACTTCTTGAGTATCTACCTGAGCCGCCACACAAGAGCAAATTGCTGTATGAGGATGTAAAGAAACCGCTTTGGCAATTTCCTCTAAACAGTTGGGTGCAAGATAATCATCATCATCTAAAAATTTAATCCAGTCACCACTGGCTTTGGCTACTCCAGCATTGACAGTGGCAGCATGACCCTGATTCACTGAATTACGATGATAGACCACCCGGTCTCCTAAACTTTTGACAAAGAGTTCAGTGTCATCGGTAGAACAGTCATCAGCTACCACCACCTCACATTTAATTGTTTGGTTGAGAGCTGAGTCAATAGCTCTTTTCAGTAGGTTGACGCGATTATAGGTGCTGATAACAACACTAAGTTTCATAAAGTTAATACTTGTGCTACAGCTCTAAATTAGAGTTTGTACATTACTAAATTTGCTCAAGTCAATACTTGTGCTACAGCATCAAGCTAAAGTCTTTACTTTTTCTGGCATTTTGTCCAGAAAAATCATTAGTACCTATCAATCTTAAATATCTAGACTCTTAGGCAAGAATAGATTTATGATTGATGATCGTGAGTTTTTTCCAGCAGGCTAAAAAATTATGAACGCTCAAGAAATTATCCGCTCTATTGAAGCGGAACACCTCAAATCAGATTTACCAGATATCTATGTCGGTGACACCGTGCGGGTAGGCGTAAAAATTAAGGAAGGCGATAAATACCGCGTCCAACCCTATGAAGGTGTGGTGATAGCTAAACGCAATGGTGGAATCAACGAGACTATTACCGTCCGTCGCGTCTTCCAAGGTGTGGGTGTAGAACGAGTATTTTTGTTGCACTCTCCCCGCATTGACAGCATTAAAGTGATGCGTCGTGGTAAAGTTAGACGTGCTAAACTGTACTACCTCCGTCAGCGCGTCGGTAAAGCCACCCGGATCAAACAACGCTTCGATCGCGCCTTGTAATGCCGATTGTCCAAGTCTACGGAACAGAATCCACAAGCGGCATCTGCCGCTGACTTGACTTCTTAATAAAACTTAAGTTATAATTTGGAAAGAATTGCGTTAGACTAGAAAAAGTACAGCGCAATTACTAAAACAAAGACAGCGTGTGCGCTCTTAGTTCAGTTGGTAGAACGCAGGTCTCCAAAACCTGATGTCGGGGGTTCGAGTCCTCCAGGGCGCGCTCAAAAGCAAAAAATAAAGCCCGAAGCAAAAACGCATCTGCTACAATAGCAGTCAGCGTTGAATATTTCGGGTATAATTATTTTTTACTGACAGCTTAATTTGTTTCCAGTTTCCAAAGGTCGAAAGCTGTAAATCTTAAAAATTAGCTAAGGTATAGCTGTGCAAAAAAAACGGGGAGTATACGACCGTGGCCAAAAAAAATGAAGTACAAATAGAGGACACCACCAATATCAATGGCTTTAACAGCTTCATCCAAGGTCTAAAAGAAGAATTGGAAAAAGTAGTTTGGCCTAGTCGTAAACAATGGGTGAGTGAATCAGTAGCAGTACTGTTAATGGTGACACTCTCCGCCTCTTTGATCTACTTGGTCGATGCACTTTTTCGTTGGGCAGCAGAACGGGTATTCTGATGGCTTCTGCAACAGATGAACCACTAAACTCAACTTTACAGTCAGAGGAAGCACAAGAAGCAGTGCTAAGAGAAGCACGCTGGTATGCAGTGCAAGTAGCCTCCGGCTGTGAAAAGCGAGTCAAAACAAACTTAGAGCAACGTATTCAAACTTTTGATGTAGCTGACAAAATCATCCAAGTGGAAATTCCCCACACACCGGCGGTAAAAATCCGTAAAGATGGTTCACGTCAGCATACAGAAGAAAAAGTCTTCCCTGGTTATGTGCTTGTGCGGATGATCATGGATGATGATACATGGCAGGTAGTACGTAACACTTCCCACGTGATTAATTTTGTGGGAGCAGAACAAAAACGTGGCACTGGCAGAGGTCGTGGTCACGTTAAACCAGTACCGTTAAGTCATTCCGAAGTCGAACGCATATTCAAACAAACCAGTGAGCAAGAACCAGTAGTCAAAATTGATATGGCTACAGGTGATAAGATAGTTGTGCTTTCCGGGCCATTCAAGGACTTTGAAGGCGAGGTGATTGAAGTCTCACCAGAACGGAGTAAACTAAAAGCTCTACTCTCAATTTTTGGTAGAGATACACCAGTAGAACTGGAATTTAATCAGGTAGAAAAACAGAGCTAAAAGCAAATGGCGAAGAAAGTAGTAGCGGTCATTAAACTGGCCCTGAATGCTGGAAAAGCCAACCCAGCACCGCCAGTTGGCCCTGCGCTGGGTCAACACGGCGTTAACATCATGATGTTTTGTAAAGAGTACAACGCCAAAACAGCTGACCAAGCTGGGATGGTGATTCCGGTAGAAATTTCAGTTTATGAAGACCGGAGTTTTACCTTTGTACTCAAAACCCCACCAGCATCAGTTTTGATTCGCAAGGCAGCGAAAATTGAAAGAGGTTCTAACGAACCTAACAAAAAGAAGGTTGGCAGTATTACTCAAGCGCAATTAAGAGAAATTGCCCAAACTAAGCTACCAGACCTCAATGCCAATGATATCGAAGCGGCAATGAAAATTGTGGCCGGAACAGCCAAAAATATGGGTGTAACCGTCACAGATTAATCGAATTGGGAATTTTGAGTTAATAATAAAATCCAAAGTCCCACATTTAAAATCCCAAATCCAAAATTGTAGCGGGGGAGAGGCTAGGCTTCGAGAAGACCCCAGGAGAGAAAAATGGTCAAAAAACTGTCCAAGCGCTTGCGAGAGTTGCAAGCCAAAGTAGAAGATAGGGACTATGCACCCCTTGATGCTTTAGCTCTGTTAAAAGAAACAGCAACAGCCAAATTTCCCGAAGCGGCAGAAGCGCATATCCGCTTAGGTATTGACCCCAAATATACAGACCAACAATTACGGACAACTGTAGTATTGCCCAAGGGTACAGGGCAAGTAGTCCGGGTGGCAGTAATTGCTAGAGGTGAAAAAGTCAACGAAGCCACCAGTGCGGGAGCTGATATTGTTGGTTCAGAAGAACTGATTGACGAAATTCAAAAGGGGATGATGGATTTCGACAAGCTAATTGCTACGCCTGATGTGATGCCACAGGTAGCAAAGCTTGGTAAATTACTAGGTCCTCGTGGTTTGATGCCATCACCAAAAGGTGGTACAGTTACCTTTGATTTAGCAAGTGCGATCGCCGAATTTAAAGCTGGTAAACTAGAATTTCGGGCCGATCGAACTGGCATTGTTCATGTTATGTTTGGTAAAGCTGCCTTCACGCCAGAAGACTTGTTAGTTAACCTCAAGGCGTTGCAAGAGTCGATCGATCGAAATCGTCCTTCAGGGGCTAAAGGTCGTTACTGGCGATCGTTGTATGTAGCTTCTACAATGGGACCATCTATAAAAGTAGATGTTGCCGCTCTACGAGATTTAAAACTGACCGACGCTGGTTAATTGGTGATTGGTGACTGGTGATTGGTGACTGGGAAGTGAAAAAACTTTTACCCAATACCCAATACCCCATACCCAATACCTTATAAAAAACTAAATAGGCAAAGCCGGAGACAGCAGGTGCTTTCAGCTTAATATCCTGCCGAGGTACTGCTTGAATTGCCCGCAGTTTGACCAAACCAAGTTTGATCACTACGGCATGAAAAGCACTCACGTTTAACCCCGGCTACATTTAGTCGGGGTTAGTTGTTTTCGGCTGGTCAGCATCAACCGCACAAGCAGGAATTGCTCTTGGAGGTGAGACAAACATGGGCAGAAGTCCAGAAAACAAAAGAGAGATAGTAGCTGATCTCAAAGATAAATTGAGTCAGTCAACATTAGCACTGGTAATTGATTACCAAGGGCTAACAGTAGCGGAAATTACCGACTTACGGCGGCGTTTGCGTCCCACTGGCACAGTCTGTAAGGTAACTAAAAATACCTTTATGGGCATTGCCATTCAAGACCAAGAAAAATGGCAGCCAATGTCAGAACTGCTTAAAGGTTCTTCCGCCTTTTTGCTAGTTAAAGAAGATTTTTCAGGGGCAATTAAGGCTTATCAAGACTTCCAAAAAGCCAGCAAGAAAACAGAATTGCGTGGCGGTGTCATGGAAGGCCGCTTGCTGAAAGAAGACGATGTTAAAGCACTAGGTGACTTACCATCCAAAGAGCAACTTATGGCACAAATTGCAGGCGCTCTCAACTCTGTTACTGCCAAGATTGCTATTGGTGTCAAGGAAGTTCCCGGTTCTTTGGCTCGTTCTATCCAAGCTATTGCTGACAAAGAACAAGGTGGTAGCTCTGAAGCTGCTGAATAAAGTTTTCATTAGTTGCAAGTTTCTGTTACTAATGACCGATAACCAAAACAATAGGAGTTATATCAATGTCTGCTGCAACCGATCAAATTTTAGAACAACTCAAAGGTTTAACTCTATTAGAAGCTGCTGAGTTAGTTAAGCAAATCGAAGAAGCTTTTGGTGTAAGTGCTGCTGCTCCCGTAGCTGTAGCTGCTGTTGGTGCTGCTCCTGTTGCGGCTGCTGAAGTAGTAGAAGAGAAGACCGAATTCGATACAATCTTAGAAGCTGTACCAGCTGATAAGAAGATTGCTGTACTGAAGATTGTACGGGAAATCACTGGTTTGGGTCTGAAGGAAGCTAAAGACTTAGTAGAAGCTGCACCCAAGCCTATTAAGGAAGGTGTTGCTAAGGAAGCTGCTGAGGACATCAAGAAGCGGATTGAAGAAGCTGGTGGTAAAGTAACAATCAAGTAATCCGCTTTTAAATCAAGCCTAAATGTAGGGGCGTTCCGGTGGAACGTCTCTACTAATTTTTAGACTCATCAATTTTTTATACCAATTCACTAAAAGAAAGTAACAAATGTAAACCAGCAAAGCCTGGTCAAATCTTACATTCCCAATTTTGAGATTGCGTCGCGACCCTCGCAGCGCTTTGCGATTTTGAATTTTGAATTGGTGTTAACATCTTTTAGCATCGGCTGGGTTGACAAAATCATGTAAATCTGCATCCCAAATGCTGATATAAATAAAATCACAGTTTTGTCGCACTATCTGGCCTTTAATAGTTCCTTGACTAAATTGAAAATTGTCTGTTTGTCGCTGTTGGATTTGTTGTAATCCTTGTTGAATTTCTGCTGTTGCTTGCCCGTTTAATAAGCCGTTTAATGTATTTTGCATCACTTGGGGGTTAACGTCTTGGGCAAAAGCTACTTCGGTTTGTCGTAGAGTTCCAGAATCGCGATCGAATAAATAACCTAAATCAATTTTATTGGGTACTAATTTATAGGTAACGGCGCGAGTATTTCTCCATAACCCTCTTAAATCTCTTCTGGGTTTACCAAGTACGGCTTCAATTTCAGTTCTAGATGTACCAGTGGGAAATGCTGGGACTCTAGGTTGTCTGATGTTGGTGGCTAGATTAGGCAATTGTTTCTTTTGCTGACCTAATTGCTGTTGAGATGGAGTTGATAAACCTGTTGAGGGAGGTATTTCAGATGGTAACACTCCTACGGGTGGGGCTACTTCTGGCGAAGTTGGTACAATTTCTGTCTGCGTGTCTGCTGGTAGTGATGGAGTAGCAGCAGGGTTAGGTAAATTTTGAGTTACTGATTCTTCCGGTGTTACGGCTGTAAAAGCTTCAGAAGAATTGGCATCAGGTAGAGGTGCTGTATTGTTTTGTGGTGGGATTTGTTGGGGTGAGGTAACTTCTATGGGTTGAGATTGGTTAATAACGGGGGGATTAGTAGATGTAACGGTATTCTCAGGTGTGGGTGTTGCCTGATTGGTGGCAATAGAAGTGGTAGATTGTGGTGGACGAGTTAAGTTAGAAATTACTAGCGTACCAATTACACTCCCGGCAACTACACTACCAATAATTACTGTTGGTTTTTGCCAGATAGATTGCAGCAGAGATGCTTTAATGATGGGGGTATTAACAGGGTATAAAGGCTGGGTCGGCTGGGCAGTATCCGGTGAGGGATTAAGACTAATAGTGGTGTTAGAATATGTGTTAACACTAGCAGTTTCTAGATCATTCAGCATTTGACTGGCGGTACTGTAGCGATCGCCTATTCTAATTGCAATAGCCCGATTCAGTATCATCGCTAACTCTGGGGACACATGAGGGGCAGATGGTAGCCAAATAATTTCCCCAGTTTGGGGGTTAGTCTCTAATTCTTGCGGGTGCTGACCGGTGAGTAAATAAATTGCAGTTAAGCCTAAACTATAGATATCAGTAGCATAAACTGGACGACCGATCGCCTGTTCACTGGGCATGTATCCTGGTGTACCAATAACTAGAGATTGAGTAGGTATTCCCCCTACACTGACAACAGTTCTAATTGTTTCCTTAACTGCCCCAAAATCAATTAAGACTGGCTTTTGATCAGGCGATCGCAAAATAATATTATCTGGCTTAATATCACGATGAATAATTCCTTTACTGTGGACATAATCCAACACCGACAACAAACTTAAAAGCATGTTGCGGACATTCGCCTCACTTTCTTTACCCTGAGATTGAATTATACTAGAGAGAGTTTTGCCCTGAATCCATTCTTGTACTAAATAAAACTGTCCAGCTTCGGAAAAATAAGCATAGAGTTTAGGAATTTGATCACTACCTTCACCTAAAAACTCTAAAGTAGCTGCTTCCCGTTCAAATCGCTTTTGAATTAATTGATAAGTTTGTGGATCATTACTAATCGGTTTTAGTTGTTTGATCACACAACGACGACGGGAAGGCAGATGGGTATCTTCTGCCAGAAAGGTTTCACCGAACCCACCAGCACCGAGTACTTGAATAACTTGATAACGATTGTTTAACAGTGTGGTTGTCATGAAAGGTACTCTTTTCTAGCATTTTCCCAATTTACATCATAATTTTTTGACGGTTTGGGCAATGCAATATATCCCAGTTCGAGAAAATTCACCCCATCATAACTTATGCGATTTTATTTTGATGCTTTCCCACAGAAATCAATTTTGTGCCTAGCCGCTTTGCTAATGCTTCTCCCCCTTCTCTCATGATGACATCATAATTCCAGTTCATCAAGAAGCGAATAAATATTGATAAAGGATTCATCCAGCGTTTTGTAATTTCCACAGTCCATATATGGTGGACTAGAGTACCACCTTCTACAGATTTCAGCTGCCATAAGCCTTCAGCTTCTACATCTCCTGTAGCTACGAATTCCAGCATATGAGGAGGTTTGACTGTAGTTAATTTGGTATCAAAACTAATTCGATAAGATAGGGGAGTTGTCCAAGTAAAGCGGCTAATTTTTGCTGCCCCTTCACCCTCAGTTAATTTTGTCACGCTATCAACGTATTTCCACCACTTAGGCCATTCCTCATAATTATAAATTGCTTGCCATACTCGCTCAATAGGCGCAGCAATAGTCCAATTTGTGAAAAAAATCACATGATAGGTAGCCATAGAGAAGTTAAAAATTTAATAGTTACAGAACACAATATTGAAAAAACTGTTTTACCTAGTGCTGACAGCTGACTTTTGAATGCTTACCAAAAGTTATACCACAATGGATAAAAATATTTAACGTCATCGCGTGGGCTGAAGCCTGAGAGTAGGGCGCGTAAAATAGAGCTTTCGCAATAACATTGTTGAACTAATTAAGTTTACCCACTTGCCATAAATGGACTGTATGAACAATTTCACAAATTCAAATAAGACTATTATCAATATAATGAATGAAAGTTTATAAATCAATATTGACAGCAGTTTTATAGTAAGCTCAACATTTTTAGAAATTGAGTCAAGAATAATATAGTTATTGTTTTAGTATATCTCCAACCTAAGATAGTTGCATTTCTTTAATTTTTGTGCATTCCATATTGAAAGTTATTGAGTTACTAAATATAGAAATCATTGATTGATTTAATTACATATTGATTTTGAGATATATCGAGCTATTTACAGCCAATTTGCGCTTTTTTCCACCCAATAGCTGCTATGATCATATACGTTGATTATTAAGACTAAAGTTTAAAAACTAGCTCTTACTGTGTGGTGCTGTTATGAAAATTCTTATTCCTGATAATCGGAATCAACTTACAAATCTAGGTTTTGTACTCATACTCTTGTCTTCTCTCCTCAGACGCATCAATTTTCCTCATTCAAATATGGGTATTCATTATGTATTATTGTCAATTTTTGCTTGTAGCATAATAGCAGTAAATAAAAAATACATAGCAGAAGTAATAAAAAAACAAAAACCATTTTTTATATCTGTGGGTATATTTTATTTATGGATGTGGTTATGTTCGATATCTAGTCCATTTCCCATCACCTCTATTACTTACAGTATAAAATATTCCGTTTATTTTATAATTTTATTGGCTTTCTTACTCTTGACTTATCTCAATAAAAATCTATTTTTTTACTATCGGTGTATCTTATCTTTTCTGCAAATGATCGCTGCTCTTGGTTTTGTAGAAGCATTGTTTCCTAAGCTAGAAATTTTTAAACTATTAAAATTTCCTAGTTTCTATCCTCAAATTGGTTCAATTATGCAAAACCCTAACCAATTTGGGGTAATTATGGTAATTGGATTATGTATAACCTTAATTTTAGGTAAACAAAAGAATATCTCTCAATTTGAACAATATATAAATGTAATAACCTTTCTCATAGCATTGGCTTTGTCGGCAAGTAGAAATTCATGGGCAATGTTGATTATCGCAACTACTTTGTTATGTCTATATCAAATTATTAGTTTTAGAAAAAGCTTTTTTGTACTTGGTTTATGTTTTTTATGCGTCTTACTTTTACCAGTAGCTAAATATAAAATAGGATTAGGAAATAGCCAAATATTTTCTCTAGATAGTTTTTTTATAACTAATCCAATTGAATCAAAAATACCTAATCCTGTAAGTTCGGCTGTATCAAGATTGAAGATTTGGCAAGCAGCGATCGCAGAATTTATTAAAAGACCGATTACAGGGATAGGTATCGGAGTTTTCGCTGAACATATAAAAGTATTCGGCGTTAAAGGTATACATACACATAATATATTTCTCAGCGTGTTAGCGGAATTAGGAATTACAGGAATAATAATATTTATTAATTTTTTGAAAAATCTTACAAACAAAGTTCAATTCCTAAACCCAATTATTACCATTCCCATTACTATTTTTTTAGCTTCTCAAATGGTTGATTTCTTTATTGAAGATTATACTTTTACAACTATTGAGTTGTTTTTTTTAACAGCAGCTATTAATGCTCAAAATCAGCTTGCATAAAATATTCAACTGTTAAAATAACTTGATCATTTAGCAATGTCACAGAAAAACACTATCAAGTATCACCATTTCTATTTGTTGTTTCCTAATGTATTTGGTTTTAAAGGAGGGATTCAAGTTTATTCATGTTTCCTGCTTAAAGCTTTACAAGATTTATGTCCAAAAGATAACTATGATATATTTCTCAAGTATGATAAATCCAATTCCAGCCAGTGGCAAAAGTTTCAATTCTTATCTCATACCAATTTCCATTACTTTGGTCACATACCAAAATTAATTCAAAGTATTATCCTAGCTATCAAAGTAATTATTTTAGGAATAATACAACGACCTAATCTGGTCATAACTACCCACGTTAACTATGCTATTATTTGCTATTTTTTAAAAATATTCACTGGTACTCCTTACTGGGTAATTGCTCATGGTACAGAAGTCTGGGATCTTCGAGATCATGCTCATCAGTTAGCATTACGTAATGCAGATAAAATTATTAGCGTTAGTAATTACACTTCTCAACGTTTACTACAAGACAAGAATATTAATCCAGGAAAAATAGCTCTTTTACCTAATACTTTTGATAGCAGCAAATTTACAATAAATTCTAAGCCTGGCTATTTACTCAAACGATACGGTTTAAGCCTAAATCAACCTGTAATTTTGACAGTAACACGCATGGGTCGGATGGCAAAATATAAAGGCTATGATCAAGTTCTTTATGCTTTAGTGAAAGTTCGTCATTATATTCCTAATGTTCACTATATCCTTGCTGGTAAAGGTGATGATCAACCCCGGATTCAAGCTTTAATCGCAAGTTTAAATTTACAAGATTGTGTCACTCTTGCAGGATTTGTACCAGATAAAGAACTTTGTGACCATTATAATCTTTGTGATGTTTTTACTATGCCCAGTATAGGAGAAGGGTTCGGTATTGTCTATTTAGAAGCTTTAGCTTGTGGTAAACCAGTTTTAGCAGGTAATCAAGATGGTTCTGTAGATCCTTTAGTTGGTGGAAAATTAGGATGCTTAGTTGACCCTCATGATATAGAGGAGATTTCTAATAGTTTAATTGATATCCTGCAAGGAAATTATTTTAATCATCTAATTTATCAGCCAGAATATTTACGACAAAAAACAATTGAGTCTTTCGATTTTGTTAAATTTCGCGCAACTCTAGCAGAATTATTGAAATGTCTCGCAGTATAGAAATGATACTAAGTCCGGGTTTAAAAACCGCTTTATCCAGGGCGATTGGAAATCGCGTCTACACAAACAAAGTCCGCCTACGCGGACTAATCAAGGAAAGGGCGGTAACAAAACAGGATTTGGTATGAAATTAAAAAAGCTCTAACTTCTTTGATACTTGAAGTAGAGCCTTCATATATAGCAATCCTAAATCATTTATGAACTCTAACCGTTCCCTGTTCCCTGTTCCCTGTTCCCTTTTCTCCACCAGTTAATTCACAACTCAGATCGGATTGCTATAGCAGAATTCAGTAATCAGGAGTCAGAAAAATTTTAGATTTTAGACTTAGGATTGAATAATTTAAAATCCAAAATTCCAAATCCAAAATTGACGATTCAGGAGTGAAGACCACAGTAATTTACTGATTAATCGACTTTTTTAGCTTCTTTTTCCAGCTTGTTAAACCAGCAAAACCAATAGCTGTTAAACCCCACAATCCTAGTACTGGTTCTGGGACTGGTTGAGTCTGTTTACCAACATAGCGATCGCTCCAATCACGAGCAGCATCAAACCATAAAGGAGCATTCAAGTGTAAATTAATACTATGTCCGGCATCTGGTAAAACATAAGTTTCTAACTGTGCTTGGGGAGAGAAAAAGGGAGACTCAAAAGCTTTGACATTATCAGCATTATCGCAGATATCCCCTGTACAGAAAGGAAGATCCTCAGAGCCGATCGCTAGCAAAACTGGTACATTAATCTGTTTAGAAATATCAGAAAGAATAGCAGGCCCATTGGTATTTAGCTCTCCAACTGTCAGAGTATCTTTATTCGCTTGATCAATAGCTATCACTTGAGGATCAGCATTGCTTTGATTATAAAACAGAGTTGCTTGCGCTCCGGGTAAAGTGGTCAAATAGCCATCGGGAATATTTGCACCACTAAAGAGAGGATCTAAAGCTGCTGGAAATGCAAAGGGGAGTGCTTTTGGAAAATAATCTGGATTGATATTATGCAGAAACCCAGAGAGAATTACACCATCTACACCGCCATATTTACTTGCTGCGTCAATAGCAGTAATCGAACCAAAAGAATGACCAACATTAATAATTTTACTAAATTTTACCCCATTAACACCGTTATTTCGCAAAGCTTGATTGACTTGATTTAGCACATAGCCATTAGATTCTACATTTACTAAATCAGCCGGAGGACGAGAACTTTTACCTGTACCAATCCGATCAATATTGAAAGTTGCATAACCTGCTTGTGTCAAAGACTGGACATAAGAATATTGATTCGGTTGGTAGGGGAAATCCCAGTAAGTATGATTGTAGAGATTCCCAGGAAGTAAAACTTGAACAGTGCTAGTTTTAATTGTAGAGTCTTGGCAAAGTTGACCGTAAACTTGGTAATCTGGTGATTCACCAGCAGCTAAAGCTACGGGTAAATAAGTATCATAACAAACAGTGGCAGCTGTAGCCGCTTGAGTCAATGATGGCTGCATAATTAGCGCAGATGCACCCAATAAAGGTGTGAAGCAAGCAAGCGATGTTTTAGCTAATTGACTTAAATGCTTGAGCATAGGTTTGGCTACAAAAAAGCAAATAGATGTTTTAAATTCAGCCTGAAGATAGTCAATAAAAAAGCCTTATTTAGATGTTAAAAAACATAAATAGGCTATGATGTATCATTGACAGTTTGATTAGGGTGGCTAATAATTTATTTATCAGCTTTTTGCTCTAAAATTATCTTTTTAATTTGCTAATAAATGTTAAATTTTGAGTAGATAAGTTTTATTATGACCCTTTTTTAAGGTAGGCAAGATAGGATAATTTTATCTTTTATAAAGAATTTCATCTTATTTTTAAATATAAATACTGCTAATTCCTATAGGATAGGTTCTAAAATACTGTTAGTAAGAGTTTCCTAGAGGTTATTAAAACTGTTGATATATACAGCAGATTTCAGCTAAATGAGGTACAAATTTTAGGAACAAAGCCTTATGCTAAAAGACTTTCAAACCTGTTCCCTGTTCCCTGTTCCCTGTTCCCTGCTGTATAATTAAAATTCAACCTTTATGCGTGAGGTGCATAAAAGTTGAATTATTTAACAAATGTTAGTCAATAAGTTGTGGAGTAGGTATTTGAAGATCGATATCTGCTTGAGATAGTGCAGGAATTGACCAGTTACCCTCACCTGCTTTGAAGACTTTGGCGGGTTCAATATTCAATTCGATCGCTCCAGTTGTAGGATTAGTTTTAGCGATCGACTGTGTACCATCAACAAACTTAACAGCGATCGACTCAGTTAGCTGTTGTGGTTCACCATTTGGTGTGAGAACTACCTGAGTACCTACAGGTAAGTATATACCATCACAATCCCAATCATCATCTGTGATTTGCCCTGCTGCCAAAAAGTAGAGTTGAGTTAGAGACTTTTTCGGTTTATTGGCATAAACACCCAGCGTTTTGCCAGTCTCATTCCGGCATTGCGATCGCTTGTTGGCATTCTCGATGATGCTCTTCTGAGACTGCAATTGTGCTAGACGTTGCTGAAATTGCTCTGGTGTATAGCCGGCTTGCTCTGGTGTATCCTTGACTTGTAGAAGTTGATTCAGTTCCTGAGTTACCTCAGCATAGTCAGATCCCTTAGTAAAATCCTTACCTGCCCAAGAAGGGGGAGCAATTACCAAGTTTACGAGCAATATAAAAACGACAAAGATAATTTTGAGAAACTGCATATTTTTGCCTCTTTTTTTGTAACTATGGTTTATTCTGACAAAAAACCTAAAACTTCTGGGTGACTTTTGTTGGTTTATTCGGAGGTAAACGGGATTTAGGTGTGCATTTCACTGTGTTTGTGATAGTTGTACTTTAAACGAATTGCTAAAAAAACAATAGATACAACAGGGAACAGGGAACAGGGAACAGGGAACAGGGTTGAAACTCCTTTAAAATCAGGCTTTGTTATAAACGTCTGTACTTCATTTACCCCAAAAGTGCTATATGTCTGGAAAGTCTAGAGCAAATTATAATTTCCCAATTTTTAATTTTTAATTTTTAATTTTTAATTGGGATTACATGGACTTGGATACTTGCTCTTTGGGGTTGTGGGCATTCTCCAGCCTATTTCTATTCACCCACCGATTGATAAATTCGTGATTGTGTTTAGGTACTTTGATTTGTACTTGCTTAGAACCTATCTTGACTATCTCGGCGGGGATTCTTTGGACATCGGCAGAATCAGCACGGGGCTTGTACAACCAAATCACTTTTTGTCCTATTTGCAAATAGTCAGAATTGTTGACTACAGCAGACGATATTTCAGCCCAAGCGGGTAAAGCAACTAATAAGTTAATCACCAGAATTAAAGCTAATAAAGTAAATCGAAAAAGCTGCATATTCTCGAATAATTACAAAATTTGGGTTTTAAATTTTGAGTAGTGAATTGTTTTAATTATTCCTATTAAACATAGACAGCTAACTACTAAAGCTATGGGGTTTAAGGATGCACTATCGAGGATAATAAATACACCTAAGCCAATTAATACAAAGGGAACAAGATTATTACCGTAGCGGGTAAGAAGATTAGCGATCGCACTCTGGTGGGTAAGTTTATATGTCACATAGCACCAAACTCCAACCAGTAATAAAAAGACCGCAATGATCACTAGCAAACTATACAGGGTAGTGTGAGCAAACAATGGCATATAAATACTTACGTTATCACTACCATTGGCAATGGTAATAGCTGCTACGCCATAAGCTTGGGGAGAGATAAAACTAGCAAAGATAGAAGAATGATTAGACTTAGGTTCTGGCTGTGGATCTTCATCTTCTGATGACGAATCATTTTCTGAATTCAACAGCCGATTTAGCCCAATGGTGATAGGTACTAAACCCAGCAGTCCCACCCATTGAGATGGCAATACTAAGCCTCCGAAAAAACCAACCATACTGGCAATTATTAGAGTACAAAATCCCAAGTACTGACCGATGACAATGTGCCGATGACGGAAAGTTGCATTCACCTGAGAAAACAGTAGGGTGAGGATGACCAAATCATCCAGATTTGTAGCGGTAAAAGCTGTAATTCCAGTGGGAATGGCTGTAACGAATCCGTTCATTTTTAATTTCTCCTCCATCTTCTTACTGGTGCTATTGAAACCAGCATTAGGTGATATATGCAAATACTTACAGCAGGGAACAGGGAACAGGAAACAGGGAACAGGCTTGAAACTCCTTTAGCATCAGGCTTTGTTATTAACTTCTGTACTTCATTTACCCCAAACGTGCTGTATATCTCCTGCCTCCTGCCTCCTGCATTTGCTCATCGTGATGTGTAATTTTTCAAGGAAATGCTAAGAAATGTGAAAATCTCAGTTAAAATAAGGCCGCACTAGCTTGCATCACAACAGCCAGCGATGATGATAAAAATCCTTGCTTTTAGGCTGTAAGTGAAGCAATGGCACAGAAGCACCGACAGGCAATCGCTGTTTCTAGCCCAAACTAAGCTGCTGTAAATTAATACTGGTTTTTCCATCAAGTAAGCTATGCCAGCGAATTCCTGGCCCGAAAACGATTCTTATAACGAGCTTGACCCTCTGGACTCCTTACTGTCTGATATCTCAACGGTAGAGGAAAAAGAGACAGAGGCAGATACCGTGCTTCTGTCACCAAGCCGATTTCAAGGACGTAGACGTAAAGCCGCTCTCGTTTTGACTGTAGTCTGGAGTGGGACGATCGCCCTACACTTAGCTTCTTGGGGTGCGATCTTCATTTTGGCACTGACAACAATTTTAGGCATTCATGCTCTAGGAATTATTTTTGCTCGTCGCCGCTCTCATCCCAAAGAAATACAGGGGGAACTACCTTCTGTATCTGTGTTAGTAGCAGCTAAAAATGAGGAAGCAGTTATTGCCAGATTAGTCCAGAATCTTTGTAGTCTGGAATATCCTCAAGGGGAATATGAAGTCTGGATCATTGACGATAACAGCACTGACAAAACGCCCCAAGTACTAGCACAATTGCAACAAGAATATAAGCAACTCAAAGTCATGAGGCGTTCCCCTCAAGCTAGTGGAGGTAAATCTGGGGCATTAAATCAAGTCCTACCACTGACTAAAGGGGAAATTATTGCCGTCTTTGATGCTGATGCCCAAGTTACCCCAGACCTATTGCTGCAAGTAGTACCTTTATTCCAAAAAGAGAAAGTAGGGGCGGTACAATTGCGAAAAGCGATCGCCAACGCCAAAGAAAATTTTTGGACTAAGGGACAAATGGCAGAAATGGCCGTGGATATCTGGTTCCAACAACAAAGAACTGCTATCGGTGGTCTGGGAGAATTACGGGGTAATGGTCAGTTTGTCCGCCGTCAAGCACTACAAAGCTGCGGAGGATGGAACGAAGAAACCATCACCGATGATTTAGACTTAACCATCCGGTTAAATCTAGATAACTGGGATATTGAATGTGTATTTACTCCCCCAGTCCAAGAAGAGGGTGTTACCACAGCACTAGCTCTCTGGCATCAGCGCAACCGTTGGGCTGAAGGCGGCTATCAGCGCTATTTAGATTATTGGGATCTAATTCTCAAAAATCGCATGGGAACGCGGAAAACCTGGGATTTACTGGTCTTTTTGTTGATCATGTATATCCTACCCACCGCCGCTATTCCCGACTTATTAATGGGAATTATCCGTCATCGTCCACCCTTACTCACACCTATCACTGGCTTATCTGTCACTATGTCAGTAATAGGCATGTTTTCCGGGTTGAAGCGGATACGCCAAGAGCAACAAGAACTCAAGCCCCATAACTACCTACTTTTCCTACTGCAAACCCTACGCGGTAGCTTGTATATGCTGCACTGGTTAGTAGTCATGAGTAGCACCACTGCCCGGATGTCAGTACGCCCCAAGCGCCTG
>DATGXQ010000034.1:0-26170 GCA_035298905.1 Nostocaceae cyanobacterium
TTATTTCTGGCAGTAGGCATTGCAACAGTGCTAGGATATCAAACATGGGCTGTATGTACCTTTTGAGTTGTTGTTTTGGAAGACTCTAACTCTACTACATCAGCCCTCTCTCTTCATACTCTTCTTTTGGCTAAGGTATTGTACTAATGTCCTGATTTATATCTCCTTCTATTTGTTCAGTTTTTTCAGTTTTTTCTGGTTGTTTCTCTTGCTTAGGAAGATTGAATTTCATCTGTACACGCGGACGGGGTGCTGGAGCGGGGCGGTTGGTGGTAAATATGGATACGTCTGGCCAGTTGCTACCAGATGCTCTGATTTTCTCTACTTCTTCTGGTGATACTGGTTGTGTTTCTTGCACTGGTTTGGTTTTAACAAAGTCTGTTCGCGGTGCAAAGCGGTTTTCAGAGCGTGACCTCCCTTAATCCTGTAAATTGGCAAAGGTCATCAGTCTTAAAAATTCCTTCTGGGTTTAGCCGTAAGGATTTTTTATTGTACAGACTGTAGTAAACTCGCAAAATAGAGGCAATGTAAGCTTGCTACATGGCAAAGCAAAAGCTTATGGCTAGGTTATCCAGGCAAAAACGGCTTCATATAGCCTCTTAATTTGGCGAAGGTATTGAATTAAGAAAAATTCCTAACTATACTCATAAGCGGGATTTTAACTCAAGAGTGATATCTGTAGGGGGCAGGGGGCAGGAGGTATATAATAATGTTCTTCGCGTCTCCCCTCTCCTCGCGGAGACGCTACGCGAACACCGCGTCTCCCCATCCTTCCTGCACCCTAGCTCCCTATAATTCCCCATCTTTCCCCTTAACCAAGAAGACTAATTCTGCGGTAGTATAACTGTGGCGACAAAAATGCAAACAAATGTAAAGAATCTAAATAGATATTAAAAAAGTAGATTTAGTCAATCACCATATTTTCGTAGGTAGTTTCATGTCCATAACCACGATCGCCCCTGAACAGGTTAACCGCATCGTTTGGAATCAGCATCATGATCCATTTGAGGTACTCGGTTCTCACCCCTTAGAACAAAACGGTAAAGCAGTTTGGGCGGTACGAGCCTACCAACCAAACGCCAGTGCTGTCTGGGTTGTGGTTCCCGAAGAACGCAAAGAGTACCCGATGCATAGCGTTCATGATCCCCATTTCTTTGAATGTACAATTGAAACCCCAGAACTCAAGAACTATCAATTACGCATCAAAGAAGGGGAACATGAACGGGTGATTTATGACCCTTATGCCTTCCGTTCTCCCCGATTAACTGACTTTGACTTGCACTTGTTTGGAGAAGGCAACCACCACCGCATCTACGAGAAGTTAGGAGCGCACCCCACAGAAATCAATGGCGTAAAAGGTGTTTATTTCGCTGTTTGGGCCCCCAATGCTCGTAACGTTTCCGTACTAGGTGACTTCAATCTCTGGGACGGACGTAAACACCAAATGCGAAAAGGCCCCTCCGGTATATGGGAATTATTTATCCCTGAGTTGGGAGTGGGTGAACATTACAAATATGAAATCAAAAATTTTGAAGGCCACATTTACGAAAAAACTGATCCCTACGGTTTTCAACAAGAACCCCGTCCCAAAACCGCATCAATAGTCACTGATTTAAACTCCTATACCTGGAACGATGCCGACTGGTTGGAAAAACGGCGACACACAGACCCCCTGACTCAACCAGTTTCCGTCTACGAAGTACACTTAGGCTCTTGGTTACATGCTGCCAGTGCCGAACCATCTCAACGGCCTGATGGCACAAAAGAACCTGTCGTCGCCGTTTCCGAACTCAACCCAGGTGCGCGTTTCCTCACCTATCGGGAACTAGCCCACAAACTGATTCCCTATGTCAAGGAATTAGGATATACCCACATAGAACTATTGCCTATAGCCGAGCATCCTTTTGATGGTTCTTGGGGATATCAAGTCACAGGCTATTATGCTCCCACTTCCCGTTTTGGTAGCCCTGAAGACTTCATGTACTTTATCGACCAGTGCCATCAAAACGACATTGGTGTAATAGTTGACTGGGTTCCTGGTCACTTCCCCAAAGATGGCCATGGTCTAGCCTTCTTTGATGGTTCACATCTCTATGAACACGCCGACCCCCGCAAAGGTGAGCATAAGGAATGGGGAACATTGGTATTTAATTACTCACGTCATGAAGTGAGAAATTTCTTAGTAGCTAATGCCCTATTCTGGTTTGATAAATATCATATTGATGGTATCCGGGTAGATGCTGTAGCCTCCATGCTTTACCTTGACTACGGCCGGAAAGATGGAGAATGGCTGGCTAACCAATACGGTGGTAGAGAAAACATTGAAGCGGCTGATTTCCTGCGGCAAGTTAACCACCTGCTTTTTAGCTATTTTCCTGGCGTTCTGTCCATTGCGGAAGAGTCTACAGCTTGGCCAATGGTATCTTGGCCTACCTACACAGGCGGCTTAGGCTTCAACTTAAAGTGGAATATGGGCTGGATGCACGACATGTTGGATTATTTCAGCATGGACCCTTGGTTCCGCCAGTTCCATCAAAACAACGTTACCTTTAGTATGTGGTATCACCACAGTGAAAACTTCATGCTCGCTCTTTCCCATGACGAAGTAGTGCATGGTAAGAGCAACATTATCGGCAAAATGCCCGGTGATGAATGGCAGAAGTTGGCTAACGTGCGGGCTTTATTTGCTTATATGTTTGCTCACCCTGGCAAGAAAACCATGTTTATGAGCATGGAGTTTGCACAGTGGAGTGAGTGGAATGTCTGGGCAGATTTAGAATGGCACTTACATCAATATGAGCCTCATCAAAAGTTGAAGCAGTTCTTCAAAGATTTAAATCAACTTTATCGTTCTGAACCTGCTTTATATACATTAGATTTTGCTAGAGAAGGTTTTGAATGGGTTGATTGTAGCGATAACCGTCATAGTGTAGTTTCCTTTATCCGTCGTGACAAAGATTCTGGAGACTTCATAGTTGCGGTTTGTAATTTTACTCCTCAACCCCATGCCCACTATCGCATCGGTGTACCAGAAGCGGGTTATTACACCGAAATATTTAACAGTGATGCCCGGAAATATGGCGGTAGTAACATGGGCAATTTAGGCGGAAAATGGACAGATAATTGGTCTTTCCATAATCGTCCTTTCTCCCTAGATTTATGTCTACCACCTTTAGGTGTGTTGCTGTTTAAGTTAGATAGACAGAAAACCGCCGAAGTAGCTGGGTAAGCTTCGAGGGTGGGAATTTACCCACCCTTTAATCATTTTCTATTATAAAAAAGCTATTAGAAAAAAATTAGATTTAGTTTTTATTCAAGGAATTTCGGGACAATGTATTTATTTCTAAATTTTCTTTCTTCTTGTTCTATGTATTGTTTGGTTAGGCCAACGCATTGTTTTCTCTGATATGCAAACAGTTTCTTTACAATATCTAATACTGCTAATTCTTCACATAACTCATAGGCTGAAATAGCAGTGAAATTAATTGACTTACATTCAGCAAAACCATAAATATATTTTCCATTATTCAGTTGTAAAATGGCTAAAGTTGCCCAAGTTATCTCATCAGAGTCGTGACCTTTAATTGTTGTGGGTATGAATGTAGTACAACGTTTTTCTTCATACATTTTATGCAGGTATAATCTGGATTGTGCAAAAGGATCTTGTCCAAGAAATGAAAACCAACAAAACGGTTCATCATATGGAATAATACCTTTTTTCTGCTCTTCATAAAAAGCCTTTTCTAAAAACCAACATTCAACCAGCCATCCTGCTAAAGAATCAAATTTTCCGGCAAAAATTGAACGATTATTAAGTTTTGGAAATTCACCAATTTCTTTAAGAAAATTAGCATTAATTCTAAATAAAGGAATTTCAAAATTTTTACATATCGAATTCTTTAACTTGTCATTTCTAATAGATCTTTCATATTCTTCATGAGATTTCTCATCAAATTCTATTACAAATTCTGGGGATGCCGTTTTACCTATAGTTACAACGAAATCAAAATGAGCTTTTAAAGCATAAGAATATTCTAACTTATTTATACCACTATTTTCAATATCTATAACATCTGCTATTCTAATTTTCTTACATACTTCTACACCGTATTTAGAAGCAACCTTTTTCAGTTCTTCATTAGTAACTATTTCGTATTTGTTTAATAGTAAATCTTTTTTTCTCTTCATAATTGCTATATTCTGATATGACAACAATAAAAACACTGTCAAGTTTCTACAGTTATGTATAGAATAAATTCCACTTTAGAAATTTTCTCTAGTTTCTAAAATTGGCTGTTCTCTGGTATTCATGAAATCATCAGAGAAATTATCTAGACTATCAATTAAATATTGCCAAGGGTTGGCTTTGGTAGAAGTAAAAATAGTGTCACTATCTTCTTTAATATAAACTTCAGTGCTGTGTTTTGTTTCAAGTTCTTGAAGAATATCAGATTGTGTAATATGAGATTTATTGATTTTGTTTTGATTATTCTTCCTCGTCATATTCATCTATTATCGGTTTTTGAGCAACATGTCTTACAAAAATAATCTGAACATTATCATCAACAATTGTAAAAATAATTCGATAGGCGTTTCTTCCTTTTCCATATATAAGCTGTCTGATTTCTTGTTCAAAAAAATCATTTTCAAATGCTAGAGAACGGAGAAATATTACTAAACCAGAAACAAGCTTGTTCTATTGCTTTCTGTGCTTCTGGCTGGATAATGATTTGATATTTTTGACTCATTGGGAACTGTCTAATTTATTAAACAATTCATTAAAAAAATCTTCGGCTTTTTTCCCTTCACCTTGATGCATTTGTTCCAAGCCAAGTTTTATACCTTTTAAAGTTTCTACTAACTCAGCAGCCTCTAAAAGTTCTTGATAAGATTCTGCATCTTGAACAACTAACTCTGCTTTTCCGTTAACAGTTAAAACTAAGGGGTGTTTTGTTTCCTTAAGTCGCTGTATAAACTCAGTGGTATTACGTTTGAATTCCGTAAGGGAATGTATATCTCTAGCAAGGTTAATCATGGTTGGAAGTTTAATTAGCATCTAATTCGATTTTAATTAAGTTTGATAGTGTCTGTCAATTAAATGTAGTTTTTCAGTTGAAAGCTTTTATTTACAGGGTTTTCAGGCTATGTACTAGTTTTCAATAATTACTCTGTTAGAACTGACCAAATTTAGCTGGAGGCACTGGTATAAAACCGCAGTGCAAACCGCCAGAAGCGAGTAGAAACAAAAAATAAGGTTGCAGCTAAAAATATTGTTCCAAATAACCAATTTAATTGAATTTCTCCCAGCATAACTTGAGCGGGAATTGTAGTTAAAAAACTTACTGGTACAACAAAGGTAAAGAAAAAACGATAAGCGACAGGATAAGCAGCAATTGGGTATTTACCAGCATCTAGTAAACCACGTAAAACTTCTGTAATATTGTAAATTTTCACGAACCAAATGCTAGTAGCTCCTAGCATAAACCAGAGGCTATAAAGAATTACTACTCCACACGTTAAAGGTAATAAACCAATCACATAATCTACCAAATCTAAACCCAAGCGTGAACCTGCATAGATAATGAGGAAAGTCCCAAAGATAAAATCAGGTATTCCCCAAGGGGAGAAGGTATGAGTAGATAACCAAAACTGACTATGGATAGGTTTGAGGAGTACAAAATCTAAAGTTCCTTCTTGCACATAGCGAACTATGCGGTTTAAATTAGGAGCAAGAAATGTTTGCGAAAAGCCTTGTAGGAGGGTAAATATTCCCAAAACAATTAATGCTGCGTCCCATGACCAGCCAGCAAAATTGTAACCTGTACGGTAAAACAGGAATAAGCCAAATAAGCTTCCTGCTAAATTGCCTAAGCTAGTCAAGGAAGCTAAAATAAAGTTAATTCTATATTCTAGTTCTGCGGCGATCGCTGCATTCCAAAAAAACTTTAATACTTGCCAGTATTTCCGCATCTTTCTGAGTCCAGATATTAAATCACGTCCAATTCCAGATAGTGATAGAGAAGTTTTGCTTCTCTACATCTTGAGCAATACCTCCTTATTTTTTTCTAGTGAATCTATTTTCCTCGCTACTTTGAGAAAAATATTCTTGAGCATGATAAAAATAACTATTAAATTCATTCTTGGTATTGATTCCATTCACCAATAATCCTAAAACATTTTGCCCGGAACGCGCTAACATTTCTTTAGCGGTAACTGCGCTGGCGGAATCAATTACTCCTGGTCTCGCTACTAAAAGAATACCATCGGTCATTTGACTTAACACCAAAGCATCAGCAGCCAAAATTATGGGAGGTGCATCAATAATCACAAAATCATATTTTTGGCCAAAATCCTGAATGAGTGTAGCCATTCGTTTAGAGTCCAGTAAAGCTAAAGGATTAGGAGGTCTAACACCGGCTGATAAAACATCAAGATTATCTAGGACTCGATTCACCACAGAATTAAATTCAGCTTGACCTACAAGTATCTCACTTAAACCTGGTATATTTGTTAGTTGCCAAATCTCATGTTGGGAGGAAAGACGCATGTCAGCATCAATCAGCAAAACTTGTCTTCCTAATTGAGAAATGGCTGTGGCCAAATTTGCAGAAACTGTTGATTTCCCTTCTTTTGGTACAGCGCTGCTAATGACAATTACTTTTAGCTTTTTATCCGAACTCAAAAATTTGAGATTGGCGTTAATTATCCTGTACATTTCGCTGGTAAAGGATTCTGGCGCATCCCTAACAATAATTTCTGGAGCATTTGTATCTGTATCTTGAGAAGATGTAGCAGAATTGTACAATCTTGTCGAGAAGCCAGGAAGAAGCCGGGAAATAGGGCTGATTCTCTCTCCAATCAAACGGACTACAGGATTGATAGTTTTTTCCTGCTTTTCCGAATTTCTCTGATGGTAAAAATGATTAGTTTTTGTAACTAAAGGTATAATTCCTAGTAAGGTATATCCAAAAACTTCTCTAACTTCAGCTAGTGATTTCAGAGATATATCTCTCATTTCTATCACTAAAACGGTAGTTGTAGATAAAAAGCTGCCTAAAATTACCCCCAGAACAATAATAAGCGGTTTTTTTCCTGACAAGGGTTTTTCTGGAACTTCAGCCAGAGCAATAATCCGCGCGTTGGGGGCATTTTTATTAGCTGCTAGTTCTAACTCTAGCAACTTTTTCAACAAAGTTTGATAAGTGGATTTAGCTGCTTCAACTTTCTGTTCTAATTCCCGTTCATTTTGGATTAGTTTAGGGATGATTTTTGCCCGTTGTTGGTAAGAAAATTGTGAATTATATAACGAATTAATTTGTGTAATTAAAGCTAAACGCTGTACTTCTGATTGAATAAAATCTTTAATTAAACTTTGCCGCAATTCGCCAACTTGTAAAACTTCTGTTGGTAGTTGTATGGAGTTGCCTACAGTCTGCTGAATTTCTTGTTGTAGGAGAGATTCTAAGTTAGCTTTTTTTGCTACTAGATTTATAATAACTGGGTTATTTTCAGTAAATCGGCTGCGTTCAGTTGCTAATTGTTTGTTGAGATCCTGTAGGTCTTTGAGTACTCCCTGTACTCCAGGAGATTGACTAATAGCACTAAGAGCGATCGCTTGTTGTGAATTGAGAGCTACTTTACGTTGGAGTTCATTGGTTTGAGTGGTAACACGTTTGAGTTCCGCTTGTAAATTAGTAATCTGACTATTGAGGTTGGCAATCACTACCACGGCTGACCTTGATTCCTCCGCTAGATCCACCACTCGATATTTTTCTCTAAATCTGCGTAATTCTACTTCCGCTACATGATAATCTCTTTCAGTCTGCGGTAGCTGCTTTAATAGTACCTTACTAGTTGCTTTTGCCTCCATCTGGCTATTTGCAATATCGTTTTCTAAGTAAACATTCATCAATTTATTAACTATGGCAGCAGCTTCCTTCGCGTTTTTGCTGGTATAAGTAATTTTTAAAACATCTGTGCCACCAATAATTTTTAGATTTAGTGATTTTTGGAGTTCTTCGGGTTTGAGCAGCTGACCTTCTTTATTTTTCAGTTTGAGTTCTTGGATCGTTTTCTCTAACACAGGTACAGAAGTCAGTACTTCCATTTGAGTACTGATTGGGTTCTGGGTCGATACCAAGGATCTTAAATCGTTTTCCCCTTCTGAATTGCTGGAAAGCAAACTTTGACCAACGACATTAAATGCAGGAGGTTTAAATAACAGTTTACCTTCTGCTTCGTAAGGTGGCTTAAGTAGAGTTGTGGATACAGCACTGAGGGTGACAGTAGTACTAAATATGGTGACTAAAGTGAGCCAGCGTCGCTTGAGGGCTGCTGTATAGCGGGTGAAGTCAACATCGAATGTTTCTCTAGATTGCATAAATATTTATTTGAGTTATTTTGACAAAGCTGGTAATGTAATTAATTTAATTTAACTTCTTGAGTTTTCAAAGTAAAAATTTATCAGGCCGCTTTGAGGGGCGGCTACAGTATATAAACGTAGGCTACGATAGACTATTTTTTGCAATTATGTCTTCACAAGCAATCTGCATCTACCTTGTGGGAGCGAGATCGAAAGCCCTAGCGATACCATTCCATGCTAGTTTAGGTCTGAAGTTTTGATCAAAAGGTAAAGGTCGTACCGCAGCACCATCAGAGCGGGGGTAAAATTCTGAGAGCCAGGTATAACGATCGCTCAATCCCCAAGTAATTACAGCAATGACCGCCTTTTCTTGCAAAGCTACTGAGAGGTAATCTTCGTATGCTCCAGCGACGATGCGATCGCGTTTAGCCAGGTCGGCAGGTAATTTATTTTCTATCACATCCATTTCAGTAATCAGGATTTTCAGCCCTAAATTAGCAATATTTTGGAAAAAATTACTTAATTTTTCAGGATTAAACTGAGTTTCATGTCCTACAAGATGAGATTGCATCCCAAAAGCATGAATGGGTGTTCCTTTAGATTTCAAACTCTCTAATAGCTTTAAAACTGCATTCCTTTTGGCTTCATTTCTGGGAGTATCATATTCTAGTCCATAGTCGTTATAAACTAACAAAGCTTTGGGATCAACTTCAGCTGCCATCCGAAAAGCCAAGTCAATATAATCAGGGCCTAAAAACTCTAACCAGGGAGTTTGTCGCAAATTATTCGGCAGTCCGTCATCAATGGAAATCACTTCATTTACCACATCCCAAGAGTGCATTTTGCCAGCATAATGGCCGACAACTTGTTGAATATGTTGCTGCAAGAACTGCTGACTATTTTGGCTGTTGACTGTCTCTTTAAACCAACGTGGTAAGGACTCATGCCAGACTAAAGTATGTCCACGCAAAAGCATTCCGTTTTTAATAGCAAAGTCGGCGTACCAATCACCCCTAGTAAAATTAAAAGTATCTGCTGTGGGACGCAGTTGATCCCACTTTAGGAACCCTGCTACTAGCATGGCACATTCTTTTACTAACAAGCTGGCTAATGCTGGATCAGACTGTAAATTTAAAGTCCCGCAATCTGCTCCATAGATCAATCCCTTCTGAGCAGCACGCTGTTTTAAAGTAGCTGTTCCTACTACCGTGAAATCTCTTGTGGGATCATCAAGAGCTTGAATCTGTGTATATTCACGTATTCTACTGCCTACTCCTAATGCAGCTATACCTGTCAAAGCTCCTAAGCCCAGGTAAATAGCATTTTTTCTAGAGAGAAGTCTAACAGAACGCATTGGTTTAATGTTTCCTAAATGGTGGTTGAAACACTTTTTAATGCTGTGGCTAGCTGTAGGGAAAAATTTTCTAAATTGTACTTTTGTTCGGCTAGTTTGCGAGCTCGTTTTCCCATTTCTTGAGCTTCCTCAGAATGCTCTAACAGATAAGAAGCTGCTTGTTGCCAACCTTTAATATCGCCTGGTTCCACCCACAAACCAATTTTTTCTTTTTCAATATCAATATTTGCTTGTCGATGCTTTGTCATAATTACAGGTTTTGCCATAGCCATAGCATCTAAAAGGCTTGTCAGTCCATACAGAGGAGTGGTATCTACTCTGTGCGGAGGAATATACAAAGGAATGGCGATCGCAAAGGCTTTAGCATATTCTGACAGTAGCTCCTCCCAAGAAAGAGCTTTCCAAGCCAGAGCTAAAGTCTCTCGCTGGCTATATTGAATTTTGATATTCGAGGAAATAGAAGCTACGGTAGGAGCAGACTTACTAGAGCAATATATTTGCAGAGGACAATCTACTCCGCTAAAAGCTTGAACAAGAGTATTATAATCTCGGCTCTCATTTCCTGCACTGACAAATATTCTCTGCTCATCATCATTGTGGGGAAATTCATAATCATCGTAAGATGGTAAATCTGGCCCCCAATCTAGTAAAGCCAGTTTGTCTTTATCAATTCCAAACTCCTCTCTCAGTTGATTTTCTGTCCTCTGGCTCAAGCAGAGGATTTTATCATGTCCTTTGACAAACAGTTTCAGTAATATCTTATTCAAGGCATTACTTTTAAATGGACGCTCTAACTTAACAACTAATGGCTTTCTGAAAATTCCTAAGATATGCAATAATGCAAGAATCAATGTACTTGTCTGACAAGTCGAATAGATCAAATCGTATTTATGAGCAATGAATAATACTCTTAACTGTTGATCTAAATCGCCAAGTTTAAGTTTTTCTCCTATTCGCTTGATCAGTTTGAATTTTTCATAGGGCAGAAGATCCACATCAATACCATACTGCTGGAGATGAGTAACACCCCAGAGGTGATGTCCGGGACTCTCTCTTTCTTCTTTGTTTTGCCAGCGTTCCCAACTACGATCTGCGGAAGCATAATTAAATAGACATAATACTTTCATAGATTTCCTCCAGACATACCCCAACGTTGCTTTAGTACCAGCCAAATAAAAGTAGGATTACCCAAAATATACCGCTTCCACAAACGGCCAGGCTCAACTATCAGACGAAACAACCACTCTAGACCAGCTTTTTGCATCCAAACTGGCGCTCGTCTCACCATATCACCTACTAGCTCAAAGCTGACTCCGATACCGATACTAACTGGTACTCCCAAAGTTAAATAATGATTAGCGATCCATTTCTCTTGTTTAGGAGCGCCTAAGCCCACAAAGAGCAGATCCGGAGCTGCTGCTTGAATTTGCGAGTTGATTAACTCTAATTCTGCTGGCTGCTTCTCAAACCCATAGGGAGGGCAGTAAGTTCCTACAATTACTAATCCAGGATGTCTATCTTGGAGCGTCTGCTGGGCTTTTTCAGCTGCACCAGGACGACCTCCCAGTAAAAATACCTTCAAACCTTTTTCCGCCGCGATCGCACAAAGTTTTTCAAACAAATCTGTACCATTCACTCTGCCTTTCAAGGGCGTTTGCAGAAATTTAGCAGCCCACAGTAAAGAAACGCCATCCGGCACAACTAAAAAGGCTTTGCTATAAATCTCTTGAAATTCCACATCTTTTTGTAAGGTGAGAATATGCATGGCATTGGGAGTGACCACATATTCTGGTACACCTCTAGCTAGTGCATGTTTGACAATACGTTCTACAACTTCATCAAAACTGTAGGCATCAATTTGTACTCCACAAATGTTCACTTTCATCACATCATCCCCCTTTATTTTCATTAGATAACGAACGATATATATTGGCTAAAGTTTGGCAATAATTACGGATATCAAACTTTTCCACATTCTGCCTAGCCACAGTACCTAAAGATAGGCGCAAAGACTCATTCTCAATCAATAATTCTATTGCTGCTGATAACTGCTGAATATCTCCTGGTGTCACAATTAACCCATTTTGATTTGTCAGCACTAACTCAGGAATCCCTCCTACAGGAGTGGCAATCACAGGTAAACCCCAACCCATAGCTTCTAATATTGCCATTGGTAAACCTTCGTTATAGGAAGGCAAAATAAACACATCAGCTTTTGATAATATTTCATCCCGTTGCTGAGAATTAATCCAGCCTAAAAATGTAACTTTTTCTGCTAAATTAAGACTACTAGCCAACTGCTGTGCCGGCTCAACTTCCCCATCTCCTGCTATTATCAACTGCGCGGAGTTTTTCTTAGCTTCTGGTAAATTAGCAAAAGCATTAATTAAATCAAATGCTCCTTTGCGTTGACCAACTCGCCCACAAAAAACTAAATTGATCTGATGATTATTTTTTCGGTCTGGGACTTGGAGAGGTAACTCAGTTGGATTAGATAACACAACCACTTGTTCTTGATTTAAGCCCAAATTGTCAACATAATAATCTTGCCAAGTTTTAGAGAGGACAATAAAACTTTGGCATTGTCGAAATACCCAACTTAAAATCTGCTTGGCTAATTGTGGTAGCTTTTTATAGGTTAAATGAAATTCTGCACCATGAGCGTGCATCAAGACAGGCTTACCAAATATCCGGGCAACAATAGTGAAAATAGCTTTGCGTAAAACACTCCCTCCATCTGAGATATGAATGTGTACAACATCTACTTTTCGAGTGCAGATTCTCGCTAAAAACTTAGCCATTGCATTGCTAAATACCCTAATTCTATGGGCAATAGAACCCTCATCATGGCTAGTAATGTGGTGAATTTTAATTTCAGGAGGAATATATTTGAGAATTAATTTTTCAACCGTGGCTATTCCACCATTTTGTTCTAAGCTTGCTCCTATCATTAATGTATGTATTTCGCTCATATTATTACCAGAATTAATAAATTGTTTATCAAAAATTAAAATTACAGCAGGTTGCAAGTGAATGAGGTACAAACTAAAAATCAAAACTCAAGCAGCAAGCGGCTTTTACTCCTGAATCCTGACTTCTGAATTCTGACTTCTGCTGTAAATCAACTTTTCATTTGGCTTTTCCGGGGGAGGTAAAACAGATAAAGCTGCTGTGAGATAAAGTATCCAAGAGAAACCATTTTGTACCATGAATACTGATTCAGTCATATTAGCCAGAAACATATAAACTATACAAATTCCTGGCCAACAAGTTTCTAGCGTTTTAGTACGGCAAACCCAATATATAGAGCGTAAAAAGCTAAATATGAATCCAGTGATGCAAGTGATTAATCCAAATAGTCCCAAAGTCAACCAAGTGTCCAACCATCCGTTGTGGGCATAAGGTGCTTTCCAGCCAACTACATACCAAATATTTACAGCTTCGCTACCTTCACCTAGCCAGAATGCACCATATCCATAGCCCAACAAAGGGCGCTTCCAAATCACGTCTAGTACAGCTGCCCATAGTTCTGAACGACCGCTTAAGTTAGAACTTTTACCAAAGGAAGCAAATAAACTATCAGGATTTGTTTGGATGATTACATATAAACTTGCAGATATTGAGGCGATGAGGCAGAGCATAGGAACCATCATCCCGATACGTAAGCGCAATGTCCGGAAAACAAAAAGAGTAGTGAGCAGATTGATCAAATTTAGTAGAGAAGAGGTTGATCTTGTAAGTAACAAAATTATCACTGATAATCCAAATCCTGACCACAAAATCAGAGACTTTTTCTTCTCACTCATAGCCAGGAGCAAAAAGATAATTGAACTTAGCATCATGATGATACCAGCAGAGTTTTTGTGAGGATAAATACCTCGCCAAGCTCCTGCATGTACCCCGCCCATAATTCCGTATTTTGGTAGAGCGACAATGAAGATTAAACTTAATATTACTGCTAAACCAAACACCCAGCCTAGTAACTGAACTTGCTGTTTTAAGCTATATCGTGTAGCTATATAAAGTGCAAATAAGCTTGTTCCTATTAATCCAATAATGCGGCTTTGCGTAATTGTTGGATTAGCTGACCAAAATATAGATAGGGCAGCTATTGTTATTAAAACCCAGAGAAATCTATCTTTACTGAGTATGTATGCTGCCTTTTTCCAACGTGCAAATACTAGTAAGGTGGTAACTATATAATTGAATAGGTATAGTACCCGAACTGGTACGGGATCAAAAGAATCAACTGCTGCTTCTCCTTCACTTACACCTCCTGCTAAAATTACCACTATTGGTCCACCGGAATAGTGTAATAGCGACAAAACTGTAAATGCTTTCTCAGCAAATTCTAGAGCTTTTCTCATGGCTTAAGAGGAAGTGGAGACAGAGATTGTAAAAGCTGATGATAAATTTCTACTGTTTGAGCCGCAATATTATCCCAGTTTAAATCTTGTTGACACCGAGTAATAGTTGCCAACTGCATTTCCTTGTATAACTGTTGATTTTTTAACAAATATATGACGGCATCAGCTAGTGCTTGCACGTCACCTGGTGGAACTAATAGTCCATCTTGTTGATGTCGAACTATTTCACTTAATCCACCAACATTAGATGCAATCACAGGTGTTCCCATGCCATAAGAGAGAGCAGCTACACCACTTTGAGAAGCTTCAATATATGGCAAAACTGTAATTGTACTACGTTGAAATAAAGTAATTACATCTTCATTGGAAATGAAACGATTGAGAATTTCATAACGTTGCGGATCATAACCATGAGGAAAGTACTGCTCGATATTTTCTCCTCTTCCGGCAACAATCAGCTTGACTTCGGGAATCTGTTCAGCGATTAATGGCATCGCTTCAATCAAATATTTTAATCCTTTGTAGGGCCAAATTCGCCCAAAAAACAGCAGAGTATATGGTTCTTTTGGTATATTATTTGTATAGCCATGACGCTTATACCAACTGCCAATTTCACCATGTGGAAGAACATTTATTTTTTGGTCAGGGATGGAGAATTTTTGATTTATTGCCTTTTTATGTTTCTGAGTATGAACAATCAGTTGCTGAGAACGGTAAAAAGCAATAGGTCTAGTGTAATCTGAAGCAAATACTTTCTGACCATCACCTGGGTGAGATTCAATATCGTGAATAGTTGTCACTAAAGGGGGCATCTTATTCCACAGAATAGTTAAGAGATACCAAATATCGTTAATTTCTTGTGCGTGCAATACATCTGGCTGTACTTGGGAAATCAAGCGCATCATTTCCCTCATAGCTAGGATATTACGTGGATCGCGCATTTCCGGTTTCTTGAATGTTAATACAGGAATACGCGGGTCAATAATACTTCTACGACCTTTGGCAATTTTTTCTGATTGAATCAAGGTTAAATCAACATAATTTATCAGATTGTTAGCTAGCTCAATAGTATATTCTTCAAACCCCAAATGCAGCAGAGCGACCTTGATTCCCATTGTTTTTTACTTGGTAAGTTTAAATTTAATATGAATATGTGATCTTATCACGAATGTGAATCTTCAAATCTTCACTTTTTACGAGTTATTCTTTTTGAGAAAATTTTACTTTGTTCAATAACTTGTGCCATACAGACCGAAACCCCCCAAATGACATAATAGCCAGTACACCTACTAAAACCCCATAAGAACAAACTGATATAATCAGAGTTAGTAAAAAATTCAGATTAATTTTTTGGAGAATCAAATACACAATAGACATTAAACTGCTAATTAGCAGGGGACGACGCATAATTCGCCATAAATGTAGGGAAAATAGACGATTATATACAGCATACACAAGTAACGAGAAAGAACTACAAGCCATTACTATTGCCATCAATGCTGCACCTAATAATTTATATTGAGAAATCAACACTACACCTGATAAACCCCCTACAACAGTAGTGATAATCACTTCTAATAGATTGTACTTCTCAAAGCCATTAGCTACTAACAAATAGCCAAGGGAGCGAACGAAAGGTGAAGCAAGTAGTGATAAAACACTAATTCTTAAGGGTAAAGCTGCCTGAATATAATTAGGATCGTTGTAAATAAAAATTAATAAATCACCTCCAAAAAAAAATATACCTAGTACAAAGGGTAATGACATACAAAGTAAAATTTCTAGCACATTTTCTGTCTCTTCTTTTTGTTTCTCCTTTCCTATGGAAACTGCTTTTGACATACTAGGAAATGCCGCTAGAGAGACACTATGAGAAACAATGATAAAAGGTTGCATTAATTGTCCAATCAGTCCATAAAGACCAACCAGAAACTCACTTCCTAACAGTGAGATGAAGAGAATGTCCATTTTACCAGCTATAATTCCCGACGCATCAATAGCAAAGAATGTGCGGACAGAATAGAGAGAATTGAGCATAAACTCTTTGTTAATCTTCCACTTGGGCTTAACTGTTCTAGTAAGTAATGCCCATTCTATTACTAGAATTAATGCTTCTGACAGCACCATGATTCCCGCAATATAATTGACTGCATGTTTCAAGGGCATTACCCAGATCATCACTACTAAACGTAGGATGTAAATGGGGACTGTAGACATAGCAATCAAATGCATTTTTTCTTGCGCTTGGAAAATTGCTTCTGTGATGTTAGAAAGCGCAAATGGTATTACTGCTAACCCCATGATGTAACAAACCATTGAGGTGTCAGGACTATAGGGAAGTACAAATACCACAATGACTAATAACACATAACCGATGATACTTAAAATCAGCTGTAATAAACTACCACTCACTAGATACACTGGTGTTTCTTCAGCTTCTCGTGCTAGTTCTCGTGTAAACAAGGTTTTTAACCCTTGTCCAACAAAAGTTACAAAAATATAATAATAGCTAATTCCTAGTATGTATTGTCCTAATTCATAAGCCCCTAAATTGCGAGCTATGACTGTTGTCAGTACAAATGTGGCAATTCCTTGGGTTAATCTATTTGCTAATAGTGACAGAGAATTTTTAAACAGCTTTGGCCGTGCCATTACCCAGTTCCTTGAAGATTGATGTTATTTTTGAGCAGTTAAGAAAATATTATCTGCAAAAAGGTAGAGTTTTCTTAATCCCTTGGCTAATGGACGACGTATTTTCTTACTAGGCATCCCAAAGAGAATCTTTTCCACTATTAGCATGAATTTTAAGTACAAAATACCAAAAATGTAACGTCCATTTTCATTTAGGATATTGTAAACAGCCTTGAAATGTGTATACAAATCTTCTGGATAAAAATGTTCAATAACTTGATTTGATATTACTACGTCATAGTAATTAGCTGACTTAAATGTATCTAATTTGATACTATCAGAGATACCCCACGATAAATTAGGCAATGACTCGCTTATATGTTTTTTTCCACGTTCCTTAGTAATTTCTGTAGCTTTACATTCAAAACCACATTGAGCCAAATATGATATTAGTTTTCCTTTTCCCGAACCAATTTCATAAATTTTCTGAGGTTGAGAACCGACTGTTTCCACCCAAGTTTGATATTTTTCTGTAGGGGATCTAGTATCTCCAGGAAGTTGATTTAGCCATTCTAATTCAGAATAAAGAACAGTATAAGCTTGCTCAAATACTTCCCACCGATTATCTGGCTTTGATGCTAACAGTTCCTTGACCATTCTTTTTTCTAATTCCCAATGTTTAAGTATCATTTCTTCAGTTATTGCTACTTGATCGGGAATGTGGTAGTTATGCTTATAGCGGGTTATTAATTCTGTTCCTCTGGGTTCAATAAACATCAGTTCTCATCCCATAATCATGGTTGGTATGTATTTTTCAATCTAGGAACGTGAAAACTTCTTACGCAGTTTGGCAATTGGAGACTCTATAAAATAATACAATATACAAGATATAATGAACGAAGCTAAGATAGAAACTATGCCTTGGAGAATCATTGGTAAATTAGGTAAGTACATTTGAATGGCAAGAATGACAGTATGATGCACCAGGTAGAGTGAGTATGAAACCAGACCAATAAAGCGTACCCATCGTAAATTTAAAAATTGAAAAAATCCAAAATTGGGAAAGCGAATAGCAGTTATAAAAATTGGGTATAGTGAAAGTGCCTGAATTGTATAACGAAATGTTTCTCGAAATTCAGGGGGGCGATACATCATGGAGAAGAGAATACCCATAATTCCTAGTGGCAAAAATAAATACTTCCATAATTTTTCAGATGCATACTGCTGATCTAACATTGGATTGTGAATCACTCCCAAAGCACAACCATAAAGAAACATATCTATTCTCGTATCTGAAGCAAAAAATATGCGGTCTGGACTTGCTCCTAGACTAAAAACTAAAACACATCGCCAAATTAAAACAACCAAACATAATAGCCAAAAAATTATAGCCTGTCTTCGAGGACTTACGTTCATTCTGCGTAAAAATAAATAAAAAAGTGGGAATAGTAAGTAGAAGTGTTCATCAACAGCAAGAGACCAATACACGCCACTACCCATAGCTATTCCTTCAGTATGGGCAACAATAGAGTAGTAATTACTATAATGAAAAAACTGTGACAAGAAACCATGAAGATAGATTTGTCCTTTAAAAAATCCCAGTAAAGTGAGAATAGTTCCTAAAATCAACACTAAATAAAATACTGGCCAAATCCGCAGTATTCGTCTAAGATAGAAACTTTGAATATTTATGGTTTGATAGTGTTCATATTCTTTTCTCAGTAAGGTTGTAATCAAGTAACCACTGAGAAAGAAAAATATTGTTACTCCAAAACCTCCGGGGATAATGTAATTAAGTCCTGCATGGGAAAGGAATACAATTAAGAATGCAATTGCTCGAATTCCATCTAGGGACGGTATATAGAATTTTGGCTGTGACATGTTGATTATTTTTTTGCTCAATCATGAACTAAATACTAACAACACAGTCCTTCTTGAAGATTATCCTAACCGATTCCATATTTACCAATTAAGTCCCTTGATGTTTTTAAACAGTTTTAAAACAGAAAACCCCTGAGTTTATAAAGAGTTCAAATCTTCTCAAAGAAGTTAAGTGTTGATTATTTGTTGACACTATTACAAAAATAATAGTTATTCTGTTTCGGTCAATAGAATAGAGTGGAATGTGATTTTATAGTTGCTTAACTTCCCTATTTTTATGACCTACAAATTTATTTTCTTTTATTTTTTAAGTAGTATCGGTAACGTCGTGCTAATATTGTCGGCAGTCGCTTGGCAAAATGTACAAAAAAAGATGGATTCTGTAACATGGCAATTATAATTTGCGATGGATTACCCTTTCTGATAGTGTCTAGCACTTTAAAGTAAGGTCTACTATTCTCGATTGACTTTAGGCGATCGCATAGGATCTGTGATAACTCGTAATTGTTTTGGACGAAATCCTGTTTGAGAAAAAAGTAACTAGCTTGGCAGTATTGATCCCAACGCTCTAATTGGCTGGTCTTCGTCAGTGCTCCCCGACGACTGCGATAGAAATAATAGGGTTCGGGGACTATAAAAAAGCGAGCGCCTTTGCCCAAACAGCACAAATAATACCAGAAATCTTGGCCTAGTCTAATGTTGTCTGCATACTCAATTTCATGCTCTAGTAAAAATTCTCTTTTAATGATCGGTTTAGTAAGTCCAAGAGTTAAGCCTACTCCAAATGTTGAATGAGTTGCCACAAAATATACTGGATCAACTTGGATAATTTGATTAACTTTGTCATCACTTTGAGTAAATAATGTACTCCAAGGAAGTTCCTCTCCATCATAGATGTAATACAGATCATCAGCGATCATGTCTGCTGCTTTAGAGTCGGCTACAGCTAAAAGCTTTTCTAACCTTTCTGGGGTATACCAGTCGTCTGAGTCGAGTAAAGCTATCCATTTTCCACTTGCTTCTGCGATACCACAATTACGTGAAGCACTAACACCAAGATTTTCTTGATTAACCAGCACTTTGACTCGCGGATCAGTAAAACTTTTAGCTATTTCTGCTGTGGCATCTTGAGAAGCATCGTCAATTACGATCACTTCTAAGTTATCTATGGTTTGCCGTAATACAGACTCAATAGCTTGAGCTATATATTTTTCTGTATTATGTGCAGGAATAATGACTGATATCTCTAGCGACATATAGTTACAAAGGTTGCTGTGTTGATGGAGAGGAAATGGAAAAAGTCAGTGATTCTTAATTGCTTAGTATGCTCCTTTAGCTTTAAGGACGACCTGAACTGTTTTCCACAGAATTTGTACATCTAACCAAAATGACCAATTCTCAATATATGTGAGATCCAGTTGAATTACTTGTTCAAAATCTGTGATATCTGAACGCCCAGAAACCTGCCAAAGACCTGTTACACCAGGTAAAACTTCCTGACGGATAAAGTGACGTTCTGTGAATTTATCTACATCTCTGATGGGTAAAGGTCGGGGTCCGATCAGACTCATTTCTCCACGCAGGATGTTGAAGATTTGTGGTAATTCATCTAAGCTGTAGCGACGAAGAAATTTACCTATGCGGGTGATGCGGGGGTCATCTTTGATTTTAAATAGAATCCCGTCTTTGCTTTCATTAAATTGTTCTAATTGCTGTTGTAGTTGTTCTGCATTAGTAACCATTGTGCGGAATTTCCAGACTTGGAATGATTTCTCATGTAAACCGACACGTGTTTGTTTGTAAAATACGGGTCCCGGTGAGTCTAATTTGATCAGAATAGCGATCGCTATATAAATAGGAAATGTTAAGGCTAGGAACAACGCAGAGAAACAAAAATCAAAACTCCGCTTGAGCCAATAGTCTTTCCCTGTAATTAATGGGCAGTAAATACTTAAACAAGGCATTCCTCCTATTTTTGTAATTTCTAATTCTCTATAAATTGGTTTTAAGTCCATTGGTAAGATGTGTATGGTTATCCCAGCCGCTTGAAATAACCAGCAGACAAACATACGATTTTTAATCGCATCCCAAGATACAAAAACTTCTGTAACTCCCAATTGATTGATATTTTCTATAGTCTGTTCACGACAAGCTTTGTCTAAAGCGTTTGCGCTTGCTGTACCTGAGATAATGTAACGGTTCTCTTTCCTCAAAAAGTGAAGAGCTTGGTCTTGTTCATCTGGGTTGCAAATCACATAGACAGATTGACGGCCTAATAACTTTTTTTGCCGCAAATATTCAAGGACGGTATTAACTGTAAATCTACCAATGCCTATCAAGCCTATGCTCACTAACCACGATACTAAAAATGAATGTCTGTCAATTGAACTTAATTTTCCCAAGAAAAACAAAGTTAACAAAACCAACCCATGAGCAAAAGAAATAGTCTTGATAATATTCCAGTAGTCTTGGCGTTTTTTACCGGGTCGGTAAAGACCTTGAATAGCCATTACTCCTATTTGCATCAAAATGGTGATTACTATCAATGACGAATTGAAACTTGAATATGCAGGTAGACTAATGGGATCGACATAAACTCTAGATATTTGCCAGGCTATATATAGTAGAGTGGAATCCACAGAAAGCAATGTAACTAATCTCAGCCACCATAAGCCCTTGCGTACTGTTGTAAATACGGGAGCGCGTAAGTCTAAACTGTTTCTGTTTCTTAAGATGGATGACATATTGTTAATACTCCTCAAACACGTAGGTTTTTCTTGCTTAGTCTCTGCTTTTTTGCTAGAAACCCGATTATTAGAATCAAAAACTTCTTTGATTAAATTGCTTCAAGCCTTTACCTGATAAGACTTGCGTACTAAATAAATCCACTTCCTTAAGTAAAAACCACTAAATCATTTATAGTTGTAGGTATTAGAAAAAATTTTTTCGCTTCCTAGTTTACCACTATTAGGTATTAAATTTATAACTGTAAAAAAAAATATTTTGTAATCTATCTTACCAATTAGCTTGTTCAATGCTAATTTAGGTGGGAGGACGTAATTTCTGACAAAGAGACTGAAAAATAAGCAAACCATTGAGATCAGCACAGTCATCAGATCAAGGTATTAGTTCGGTCAAATACCAAAAATTTTGCTGTAGCAATGGATTTTTTTCAACAGTGGAATTACTGCCCTTAACTTAATAGGGAAAATCTGCTCTATTGCTAATGCCCCTAGTTGATAATGGGGTAACAATGCTTATTCAAATAGTAGATATTTTGAGCGGAGCGAAAATAGGGTTGAAGGTCTAGGATGTAGGAATGAAAAGAGAAAACAATTATTTGGTAAACTCTATGCCTACACTCAGACAGACGGAGCAGCAAATCCTCCACTTTTGATATTATGGTAGTAAGCTATGAAATGAGTGTAAGCGGCTTATCAAACTAAACGACAGAAATTGATTTATAGTAACAAATTTAAACCCTTTCCAATGCTGATTTAGGGGCTTTTCCCGGCTCAATTATTCTAATATTTGTATCTTTTCCGATGCTATAAATCCCTGAATTTTATAGCGATCGCTGTATCTTTCCCAGGAAGCAAGCTGTGCGTAGCGTCTCGCAGAGAAAGCGGGCATTTTGTGCTAACTATGCGGGTGCTGTTGTTTAATTATCCCTTTTTGATGGTTACACTATGCTTTTGGTACGGTCAAGGCTTGCTGTACGGAACAAGCTTCGGCAATATACGTACCATCGCTAAGGTTAGGCATTGTGCGATCGCCTTAGCTTAAGGATACCGACCCATAGACAATGTTACTTAGTCGAAAGTTCCCACTTCAGGAAAAATATTTAACAGTTGCCAAGAAGCTGGCTACACCTAGTGTCTAGCTTCAGAAGATGAGCGTTGCACCATAGTCTCAGCACTAGGATAGTGCATTGTAAACAATCTTACCTAGTCAAAAACTCCAACAGCGAGAATAAGCAAGATGCAACTATTTTCTAGAATGTTAAGAAAAACAGAACATTTTGCTTGCATGTTATCAAGCGTGTATACTTTCTATGTATAAAAAATAGTCTTTTTACAAAAAATAATGAGGCGAAACATGAGTTACGACAGCGTAAACAGAGAAAATTCGTCTTGGAGTCCAATAAGAATAAAATTACTAATACTAATTTTCAGCAGTCTAATCTTTCAAATCATAGTTTTAAGTATAACAGCCAATTCAGCTACAGCCCAAACTATTACACCAGCAGCAGACGGAACCAACACCTTAGTTAACCAAAATGGCAACCTCATCAACATCACAGGTGGGACACTTTCTGGTAATGGTGCAAACTTATTTCACAGCTTCCAAAAATTCGGACTAAACCAAAACCAAATCGCCAATTTTCTATCTAATCCTCACATTCAAAATATATTAGGTCGGGTAGTTGGTGGCGACCCTTCTAGAATTAATGGTTTAATTCAAGTTACAGGCGGAAATTCTAACTTATATTTATTGAATCCAGCCGGAATAGTATTTGGCCCCAACGCCAGCTTAAATGTTCCTGCAAACTTCACAGCCACTACAGCTAATAGTATCAGCATTGGTAATGATTGGTTTAATGTTTTTGGTAACAACAATTATAACACATTAATTGGTACACCCACGACCTTTAAGTTTGATGCTAGTCAACCGGGAAGTATAGTTAATTTAGGTAATTTAGCAGCAGGAAAAGACTTAACCATCTTAGGAGGAACAGTAGTCAATACGGGGAGTTTAACAGCACAAAATGGTAATATTACAGTTGCCTCTGTCCCTGGAGAAAATTTAATCCGTATTTCCCAAACTGGTAATTTATTAAGCTTAGAAATCCCTGCCGACGCTGCCCAATCAATTAATATTAATATCCCCACTTTAGCAAAATTATTAACAGGAGCAGGGTTAGAAAATAGCAATTTAACCGTAAATGATGAGCAGGTACAATTAACAAATTCAGGTATTAATGTAAATGCTGGTGATGTAGTTGCTAAGGGAATAGAAGCCAACAACGCCACAATTTCCGCCAAGAATAATTTAATTTTACCTGAAAGTAGACTGGTCACTATAGGCAACTTAAAACTAGAAGCCAAAAACACAGTCATAGCCAGAGATAGCATCACTGAACCATTTACAGCCCAAACCGGCGGAAATCTCTACATTCAAGGGGATAAGAACGTTGATATCTTAGCATTAAATCATCCCCAAATACCCTTTGTCAGTGGTGGGGATATGACCTTAGTGAGTGATGGTGTCGTTTCCGGTGACGCTCACTTTACCAGTGGTGGAGAATTTAAAATCCAGAATTTGTCAGGTAGTCCAGGCAATTTTGAAAGTAAGTATGACCCGATTATTACCAGTAAACAAGAAGTTGAATTTGGTAATTATACAGGTGCATCATTGAAAGTAGAAGCACAAGGAAGTATTAGGGGTGGAGATATTACAATTATTAGTGCAGACACTTCTAACAGCATTCCTGATAACGATCCAGACAAAACAATACTGACTACTAGTCGTGCTGTCATATTACGTGCTGGTGTTAATATATCTAGCCCTGATCCACTACCAAATAATGTGGGAGGAACTGACTTTAAAGAAAATCCTGTTAGCCCTCTTCTACCAACAATTGAAGTAGGAAATATCAATACCTCATCTAATGAAATTGGTAATAATAAGAGTGGGCCAATTATCCTATCAGCGTCAGGAGACATTTCGACAAATGACTTAAATTCTTCCACAAGTGCTAGTGGTGTAAATGGAGGAACAATACAACTAACAGCTACAAGTGGTGACGTTGGGACAGGTAACTTAAATTCTTCTAGTATTGATGGTACTGGAGGAGATATAAAGCTCACCGCAGGAGGTAGCTTTGGACTTATTTTTATTGGTAATAAAGTTACCACTTCTGGAAAAACTGCTGGTGGTAATATTACCTTTGACGTTGGAGATGTTATAGTTCAAAATGGTGCAACTACTATTGATACTGGCACTGGTACTAATGCCGGAGATGTAACCTTTAACCAGCGACTCAACGGAGCCAATGATTTAACTATCAATGCTGGCGAAGGAAATGTGACATTTAATGGTGAAGTTGGTAGTACAGAATTTTTGAATAATCTGACTGTCACTGCTAGGAATACTAAAGTTGGTAATTATGTTGGTGCTAGTAACATTAATTTTAATAGTGATGTCATACTCAATGGTTCTGAAAGTTCAGTTAATATGCAAACTACCAGTGGTGACATCACCTTCAACGGCAAAGTTGATGGAGGAAAAAATCTAATTTTAGATCCTGCAAGGAAAGTTAATTTCAACCAGAATGTTGGTTCGGGAACGGCTTTGAGTAGTTTAACCGTTAAGAGCGCGGTTATTCTTCCAGATAACAATACGAATATCACGATAAAGACTAACAACGGCGACATTAAATTTGACAATGGCGTAGACGGTCAAAGTAATTTAACTTTGGAGGCTGGGATAGGGAAAATTAACTTAGGATCTGTCGGTGATACTAAACATTTAAATAGCCTGAATGTTAATTCAGCTAGCCAAATCAATGTTAATAGTTACATTGAAACAAAAGAGAACTTAACTTTTAATCAACCTGTTAACTTAACTGGTGATGTCACAATAGTTGCTACTAACAAAAACATCACTTTTAACAACGCCCTGAATGGCGATCATGATTTAATTGTCAATGCTGGTAGTAATGGAACAATTGACTTTAAAGGTGATGTTGGTGGTAATAGCAATCCTTTAGGCAGTCTGACAGTCCAAAGCAAAGCCAATGTGGGGAATTTTATTGCTACTACAGGTCAGATTACTTTTGAGCAGGCTGTAACCTTAAATGGTACAGGTACAGATGCAACTATTCAAACCAATAATAGTGACATCACTTTCAGTAATACTCTGGATGGAGAAAGGAATTTAACACTCAATTCTGGTAACGGAACAGTTAACTTTAAGGATGCAGTTGGTGCAACTCAGCCTTTAGATACTCTGAATATTAACACAGCTAAACAAATCAATATTGCTAGTTATGTTGCTACAAAAAATGATTTAACTTTCACTCGTCCTGTAAACTTAACTAGCAATACCACAATCAATACTGATACTGGCAAAAAAGTAGTTTTTAATGAAACATTAAACGGCAATCAATACGATTTAACTCTGAATACTGATGAAATAGATTTCAATTCATCTAAACCAGCGACGGGAGGTAATGTACTAAAACTGCAACCTGTAACCACAAACGGCCCCATAAATGTTGGTGGTGCTGGTGATACTATTGGAAACTTAGACATTACTCAAGGTGATTTGACCGCGTTGAAGGGTTCTTTCCAAGAGATTGTGGTTGGTAGTGAAAATAGTAATGCAGAAACAAATATTACTGGCGATATTACTACTAATCAACCATCTCTAACTTTCCAAAATCCGGTTTCTTTAGCTGCTGGATCAAATGTCAATATCAGTACAGGAAATGCTGACATTAGCTTTAGTAATAAAGTTGATGGAAATGGTACTTTAAATTTGGCGGCGGGTACTGGAAAAATTGATTTTGGT
>DATGXQ010000035.1:0-5269 GCA_035298905.1 Nostocaceae cyanobacterium
CCCGTACCATAATTTGGGTTGCTGATGGTGCTAGAGCGCGGCGAGTCAATTCTAACAAAGAATTCTTCAGAAATTCGCCATAGCGTTGGAATTGCTGGTCTAATGTTGTCCAATTTAGTTGTGATAATTCCAACAAATTACAGCCCTTTAAGTGGCTATTCAAAAAGTTAGAGACGATTTGCAATTCTCGATCGATTACATCTGTATCTGGTCTGCTGTCTAAGAAATTGGCTGGTAAGTCCATTACCTTAGAACGTGTCTCATAGCTATCTGTCACCACAATCAGCATGATCCGACCAATTTCTATTTGTACTAATTGTACATGGCGAATCTTGGCTGTAGAAGTTTGTGGCATGGTTATTAGGCTAATACAACCGCTTAAAGTGGCTAAAATTTGCCCTGCACCTTGCAATAGTGCCTCTAAACTCCAATCTTCCCAGTGTAGACGCTGTTGTAATGCTGCTTCTACCTCTTTGGCTAAGGCTTCTGATGGTGTAATTAGTCGGTCTACATAAATCCGATAGCCCGAATCCGAAGGTATCCTGCCCGCAGAAGTGTGCGGTTGGTAGAGTAGCCCAGATTTTTCTAAAACGTTCATGACATTACGGATTGTCGCTGAACTTACACCCAGGTCAAACTCTTCAATCAGGGCTTTAGAACCCACAGGTTCAGCAGTAGCAATGTAGTGGCGTACAGTTGCCCAAAGTATATGCTGTTGTCGATTGGTCAGCTGGACTTGCATAGGGGATGTATTACTAAAGGCAATTCTTAATTAATCTTGAAAAAAGTTGTGGTAATAACCACTTGAAATATTAATTTTTAGTTAATTCAAGCTGGCAAATTCTATATTTATATTATATTTTGTGAACTCTAAGGTAATAATAAGCCTTTTTCGTGAAGATGCTTCACAAGACTTATTATAATGAGAAATTCCCATCTTTTTACGTATTCTTTCATTATAGCTTAGTATAAGCTGTATTTTTTACTACAAAAGTTTAGTTTTGAATTTGTTGTTTGTGAGTTTGAAATAAGGCATTTACCTTGCTTTAATCAACAAATTTTGAGATGGAACTGAGCAACTATACTTTATTAACCTGATGGCAAACAGTACGGCTGCGAAAATTGATCAAGGTGAACTTTATGGAATGTTTGTAATCAGTTGTGCATTTTAATAGACTCGCATGTTTTACTGAAAATTACTGTAAAAATTGTTAATACTTCCATCAGTAGGTGATGGTTTGGTAATTGTGGGTTGTTGGTACTTGGAGGTTAACAACCCACAACTAATTGTTAAGATAAATTTAATCAATAGTGATTTGTTGAGGGCCTGTAGCTTTACCGTTTTGTCCCCCAGTTGTAGGTGCGGTTGTGGTCTTAGAACTGATTTGTTGATCTAGCCAACTTTTCACAGGATCATCAGCTAGATTGAGACGCAAAACACCGGAGAAGAAACCACCCAAAAAGGAAACTGGGTGTTGGGTGATTTGTTGAAATATAGGTGACAATTCTTGTAAAAACATCTCAAGTCTCCTGGTATTGCTGTAAAAACTTATTACTTCTTAATTAATCTTAACTCTAAAACTAAGTTCGGTGAGCAATACACTGGGCTAACAGATGTTCAATCCCACCCCAAGAGGGGTGAGATATGGAGAGGCGATCGTCAACAGTTGATAGTCATCGATCCTTATGAGGTTGGTTGCTGGTCGGGGAACATACATTTATCAGAGTCACAACCACTGGGGCCGACTTCTGACATTTCTCCCAAGTCATAACGGCTTAATGCACCGCAGAAATCATCAGTTTTGCGTCTCGTTTTCACTTCTTGGGAGAGGCGATCGTAAGTTTGTTTGTCTATGGGTTCAAAGGGTAAGCGGGGGAAGGATTGTAAATCATCGAAACGCGCTAAAAGGGCGGCGGAAATATACCCCTCATCATTTTGGATGGCTTCATAGATGCGTTTACCAAGGGGTTCAACTTCCTCAGAACGCAATTCTAGGGTAGCAGAGGTATTATGAGTTACATAATGACGCTGAACTTGGAGAACAAAATCTAACTGTGCCAATACAGAAAACTTAGAGACATCAATAGTATCAGCACCAGATAAATCAGCCCAAGGCACAGCCACGGGGATTTCTACCAGCCATTCTGTGACGCGGGGATCAAAGGGGTCATTAAGTAAGTTCCCGTTTTCATCCTTGTCAGATTGAGAAGGAATGACATTGTAACCATAGTCAATACAAGCCAAGGCTACAGGGTCATTTTTGCGGAAAGTGATCCGGCGGATAAACCTCTGGGCTTTGGGAGGATGCCAACCAGAACTAGCACCTGTTAATAGAGACTTGGTCCCGCTTGGCTGCACGGTAGTACAACGATTGGGGCGTTTAAGACCATGCTTGTCGCAATATTCCCACACTACCCGATGCACTACATCACGCCAGAAGTTGAGATATTTCTGTTCTTTTTCCTTGAAAGCTAGACCTTGGGGAGTTTCTGGTCTGCCTTCTTCCCACCAGCGCAACCAGTCCACACCAAAAGCATGGACAAAGAAATCAAATAAACCGGTAAAAGAAACACCAACGATCGGATCTAACTCCCGGCTGTACTGATAACGGGGTTCTTGGAAGCGATGATTTAACAAGGTGGCTACAGATAGCGCCCCGGCTGTAAATGCTTCTTCTTGTTCTTTGTAGTTATCTGGGTCAAGTTGATTTAAGTGTACCTCAGAAAGATTACAGTTACCAGTTAAGGTATTGCCAAATACCCCTTTATGGTACTCTGGCTCATTAAAGCAGTAAGTATCATGTAGTCCAGGCAACTGTTCCACACTTTTCACAACTTGCCATTTACCTTTACATTTCGCCTTTTGACCTTTACTGACATCCAAACGCTGACAAGGAATGTCGCCACAATCAGTTATTTGCAAATAGTACAAATCTTGACTGCGAACACCATAATTTGTAACTGCGCCTTTATGAGCACAAAGATTCAGAGATGAACGAATACCGCATTTAGTCAGTAGCAACTGAACTCGGTAGGCTCGCTCATAGTCAGAAATATATATTCTGATACCGTTGCTTTGTGTATTTGAGCCATCTGTATCTGCTAAACCAGCAATAAAATGCAATATGGCTTGGCGATTCCAACTAGCAATGACATTTAGTGCTTCTGGATTGGTTTTTAAGCTTTTGAGAAATTCTCCAGAAAAACCTAAATCTGTGACATCTGTAAAAGCAGGTAAGTAGTCATATTCTCTCATCGGAGATTTATTACCCACCAGATTTAAAGCAGCTTTCTGTTCATAAAGCCTAACTTTAGCATTGTGCTTTTGGTCTGTTGTGCCATCTCCTACTGCTACCCCTAAAGTATAAGCATAGCTAGAATCAACATTTAACCCATCTTCGTACTGAATAGTAAAAGGTTCAGTATGGATAGCATATCGACTCGTATCCATCAAATCTTTTGTTTGCACTTCTTGGTAAGTCTTGCCAAATCTATCTTTGACAAAAAAGCGATGATACTCAGTCGCATCTAAGTATGAGCCATCATTAAAGCGCACGCGATAAAGAGCGCGAGAACTGCCAGTTTTTAATGGTCTAACTTGACTCCAGTTTTTACCATTCCAAATCTCGATCTCACATCCTACAACATCCTTAATTTTGTGCATTCCATCTTTAGTGATGAGTAAGGTATCACCACTAACACAATGGAAGTTAGTACCAATAATTTCCAGTATTGTTATCCTAAAGGCTTTTTATCCTCTAGTTCTACAGGTTCAATTTTCCCTGTAGCTCGGCGTACATTTTCACCTACATTGTTTTGTAGATGCCCCACACTCTTGGAGCTACACTTTTTAGTGTAGGAGGCACAGCCCCGGATTATATTCTTTGTAAGTTATGGATTTTACAAAGTTTCACCCTCTACGCTCTACGGTGGCAAAGGCTCTTTAGTTCCTTTGATTACCACGGGGTTAGCATCACAGCTTTCTCCGTATTTGCGGGGTTTTTTACGTGAAGCAAGTCTAATTATTTACCACACGGATTTAAACCATACCTGCCCAAACGATGCTCTAATTCATTAGCATCAATACTTGGGTAATGTTCTTCTATCCATTGCTTGGCTTTTCCCTGGTCATAAGCTTGCAGAAACTCTTTTCTTAACTCAGGAGTAGTAAGTAAATCATTGTTAGCCCTAGCAACAGCTTCACCAGCCCACTGAATCGCACCTTCTCCACTGTAATATTGTTTACGTACAGCTTCTATTGATTCTTCTAAGGTTGGTTTGTGGTGAAATACTCGGCTGTGGTTTGCCATTCTTAGAGCATCACGCTCTGGATCTATACGCCAGTTACCTTCTGCGTCTTGTTGCCAGAGGTTATCTTTAGCAGTTGCTCCCAGTGAATCTTCAGCAATAAACTGACGAATCCCCGCGCTTCTGCGTATATTTCCTGCTACAATTGTGACTGCTGCTTCATCAATTAATAAACAACATTCAACAGAATTTAACTGTCTACCTACCGCTTTATTTAAAATTCCTGCACAGCGTTGATAAAGTCCAGGCAGTTTGACGGGGTTAGCAACACCACCGAAGCCTTTGAGGGTTTCTCCAGCTTGGCGCACGTCGCTAATATCGACAATTACTTGCACTTCATCGGTAAATCTTTCATCTGTGGAAAGTTCTAATAGGGTTTGATAGGACTGCACCCAACCTTCACGACTATCTCCAACGTAAATTTTTACAGTGTTACCTTCTATAAAAGTTTCTGTAAATTCGCGGCGTTGTAGTTTGGGAGTAATGCCAATTTCACCTTTAACTGTGACATTTAGGCGATTACGGATTGGAGGCAGTTGATTGATATGTTGTGGCTCAATGATTGCTCCTGTACCACAACCCATCATAGCTAAGTCCATCATTAAGCCAAAAGCCTTCCAGTCTACCAAGTTAGTAGAGGTGCAGTTATAAGCACCAGAAAAGTTTTTGGGTTTAGTGATCCAATCTGTGCCACCTACCCACAGCCAACGACCACTGGGTAAGGCTTTCATTTGACGCTGCATTTTGTCTAAAATTGCAGTTTCTTCGCGGTTCAGTTTTCCTAATTCCACTAAACCTTTAAGAGTGCGATCGCACACCTCATCCCAAGTTTCTCTTAACCCCGCCTCTGTACGACGGCTGTAAGTCCTAAAAAACACAGGATTGGCTGCTGGGGCTGTTTCTGGGAAGCTTGCACCCTGGCGTTTGCGTTCAAGTTCTTGAACCATAATTAAGTCGTAAT
>DATGXQ010000036.1:0-11659 GCA_035298905.1 Nostocaceae cyanobacterium
CCTGTGGACGATGCTTATCCGACCATTGGTGTACAACCGTTTACAGGAGAAGTTTATAAAGAAAGTAGGGCGCACTCTTGGTGAATAATTACTTAACAATAGTTTACATTTTGGTTCAGATGTGTAGAGACGTTGTATACAGCGTCTCTACGTTCATGGAATTTTTAGTTTAATGGAGGAAAATTAGTTTCAAATAAAGCCTTTTGCTGTAACCAATCTTTACCTACTTGAATACTAATATCTGAACCAATATTGCCAGTACTTTCTACGCGCACTTCACCAAAGCCTAGAGTATTACGGATAGATTCGGCGCTTTCACCGTCTCCCTGTTGAGCGACAATGTGAGTTACTTCTAAAGGTTCACCCCAAGATTTAGAGATAAAAATATTGCGATAACCAGCTTTTTCTAAAGTTCTAATTAATGGACGGAGTTGTGCGCGATCGCCACCTGTACTATCTTGAATGGCCACCCTTAATCTAGAGGGGTCAGTGATTTCGGGCGTGGCTGCTTCCGATTCTACGCCATAATGTTGAGCCATTAATTTAGCGATCGCTCTTTTGCTTGGCAACCAATAACTAGCCTCATATTCACCTTTTTCGCTAAAGCGTCCAGGTAACATTAACATTTGCATATTAGAACGATTGGTACGCACACCAAAGCCAGCTAATGCCACTAATTCCTCAACCGTTAAATTAGTATCAATATGTTCTTTAACTACATTGAGAATTTGGGGTAATTGGGATATGGTAGAAGGATTAAGACTTTGGTCAATTAAAGCTCTTAAGACCATTTGTTGACGCTGAATCCGTCCAATATCGCCCAATTCATCATGACGAAACCGCAATAATTGGAGGACTTGATCGCCGTTAAGGTGTTGTTTACCTGCCTTTAAATTAATATATAAATGTTGAGAATCATCCTGATATTTCATATCTTTAGGAACGTAAACAGTTACTCCTCCTAAAGCATCAATCAGTTTACCTACACCCAAAACATTAATGCGGATATAACGATCAATCCCGACCCCATTTAACAGATTACTAACGGTTTTAGCGGTTAAAGCCGGGCCACCGTCCACATTAGCAGCATTAATTTTTTTCACTCCATGGCCTTCTATCTCCGTGCGGGTATCTCTGGGAATAGAAAGCATAACGATTTTCTTAGTTTCTGGATCAAATTTGATCAACAGCATCACATCAGCCAGACCGTCAAAGGAGTTAATCTGGGGATGATAGCCCAGATTTTGACTGTCAGTAGGGGGATTTTGGACATCTTGCGGTAAGACACTCATCCCCATAACTAGGATGTTTACAGGGCGAGTAAGTTGAGAGAATTGTAAACCATCACCAGAAATGCGATCGCTATCAAACACCGCCGCTTCTTGAGGACTGAGATCGGCTTGTTGCAAAGGTGTACTATCCCAGGACACCGCTAACAGCGCCCCAGCCATCCCCGACACCATCGCAATACCACCCATACCCACAGCAAACCATAGCCAACGGCCAGATTTTGAGCGCCGGGAGCTTTTACCCTTAGATTTGACTTTAGCGACTTGGTTTTCTTCTGCTGATGTTCGTTGACTGGTCACAGACTGCCTCACACTTGTCTATTTTAATTCCGTAAATTTGCCAACTTAAATATATGTAGACAAATCAAACTATAATAGCTAATCCTTAATTAACAGTGTTAACTGTTGCTCTATTGTAAGAACCACAACACTTTAATTACAGTTACCCTCTTTTGCCGCTAATCTTCCAGAGTTGATTGGAGTATGGCAATGATAAACCAGTTTTGACCAAATTGAGGGTGAGAGGAAATGTAATTTTCTTTAACAGCTGACGGCTGGGTTTTGTTTAACATAAGCATGAACAGTTTTTGACTCATCACCCGGAAAAATTTAGATTTAATACTTTCTTAATATTCCTTCAGCTAAATTGCTGAATCCTGGTAAACGGGCAGACTTACCTTGTAGTAAGCGTAACATCAACCAGAGGCTAACCAAAAAGTAGCTGGATGTCAGAAAGCTATTAAGAATTAACAGCCGCAAAGAGAGAAAATCAGAAGTAGCAGCTCCAGTTGCTAACAATAAATATCCTAAAATCCAAGTAACAGCCAAAGTCACAGACAGGCGACTGACAGCCAGTTGTTCCCGACTTCCTTTACGACCATAGAGAGTCCACAAGGAGGGGAAAAAACCGATCACTGGTAGCAGGTATAAAAGTAACCATCTTCTCGATGTAGGTGGATCTTCACAGCTAGAGGAAGAGTTTATTGGTGGTAGATTATTCATTGGGTTCGGTCTGATCATAAACTAGAAAGATGAATACAGTCATTTAGTTAGAGATAATAGTCTGTAAAGAAAGATTCATTATAGTTCTATCCCACAATTAGCTGAAAATGCAGACACGCAAGCTATTCGACTGGTGGCAAACACTGACACCAATAGCGCGAATCGGAGCGATCGCGCTACTTGCTCCATTATTAGTTCTCAATGCTTGGGCTATATCGGCAATTTTTGATTATTTTCATTCTCTGATTGTCATTTTAGTCGGAGCATCAGTGCTAGCATTTTTGCTCAACTACCCTGTTAGTTGGATGGAACATCACGGTGCTAGACGAGAACAAGTTGCTATCTTAGTATTCTTATTGGCTTTATCGGTTCTCTTGGCGCTGGGTCTGACCCTCTTTCCTCTAGCTTTAACCCAAGCTCAACAACTGGTAGCCCGTTTACCGGAATTTATTGACTCTGGACGTTCTCAGCTGATGATTTTGAATGAAAGAGTCGAGAGTCTGGGTTTACCAATTAATCTAGATGCCCTGTTAGTACAAATTAACGATCGCGTTAAAAGCCAACTACAGGCGATCGCTGGACAAGTCCTGAATTTAGCTGTAGTTACCTTCACCAGTTTACTCGACTTTCTGCTGACAATGGTCTTAACTTTCTATCTGTTGCAGCATGGAGATGAACTGTGGCAAAGTTTGGTAGAGTGGCTACCCGCTAAATTCCGCGTCGCTTTTACTAGAACTGTCCGTCTCAGCTTTCAAAATTTCTTTCTGACGCAGTTGATTTTATCTACCTGCATGGCCTCTGCCTTGATTCCGACGTTTTTGTGGCTCAAAGTACCATTTGGGTTACTGTTCGGTTTAACAATCGGCATTATGGCTTTAATACCCTTCGGTGGTTCCGTCGGTATCGCTTTGACAACTTCCCTCGTCGCCCTGCAAGATGTTTGGATGGGGACAAGAATGTTAGCATCTGCGGTGATTGTGCAACAAATTCTCGAAAATTTGATTGCTCCCCGAATTTTAGGCAGCTTTACAGGCTTAAATCCTGTTTGGGTATTAATTTCTGTTTTAACTGGGGCTAGAGTTGGTGGACTGCTAGGGGTAATTGTGGCTGTTCCCTGCGCTGTTGTCATTAAGACAGTCATCTCTGCCATCCGTCCTCCCATTGTCAGCTTAGACACAGAAGAGTCACACAGTGGAGAAATAGCTGCACCCATCACACCAGAAACACCTAAAGAGAGTGAACCGAAAAGTTCCCTAACTGTATCTGAAGCTACCCTACCTTAGTGAATGAATCGTTGCAAAATGGTAGATATCAAATTAGCAAACCAGACAGCAGTAATCAGAATAAGTGAGATTTTTGTCACGAATTTGACTGCAAATTATCATTGTTTTTTATGGCAGTAAACTAGGCTAAGTAACAATCTAGTATTAGGCATCTGTCTTTACTCCAAGCTACTTGCATACTGTATGCGAGTAGTTATTTTATTTGGAGACTTCTACCCTGTAACTATTTACTATATGAGCAAATCCAATTCTTGATTCATCACATGCAACCAAAAACACTTTTTTTAATTTGGCTGAGGAAAATTTGTGCTGATTGGCTCAACTAAAATTTATATTGAATATTGCGATTTCTGTATTAGAGTTGACTGTTTTCTTTCGATAATCTAGACTCTGAATGAGGAAAACGAGATTTAGTGATAGCTTCTGTACTGCTTTCTACTTGGGAATAACCAAATACGCTCAAAATCACGATACTAGCGGCTGCTAGTACATAGCGTCTACCCAAATGTACGCCGTAACGTCTTTGTAAGAAATTGCTTTTTACATTTCTAAATTGCTGTTGTTTCATGCTACTACCTTATATAGTAAAGAGAGTGCTAACTGTTAACTATGCCATTGGCGATCGCTCCTTCAGAATATCGTTACAGTTTTGGTAACAGCAGGTTAAAAGGATGTGGGGTGTAGAGTTTAGTATTTCCTTGCCGCTTCCTAAAAATCATAGTTAATTTTTATGACTCAAACCTTACCAAAAATAGTCACTTTTGAGGAATTTATTGCCTGGTATCCAGAAAATACTGGGGTAATTTACGAACTACATAACGGGGAAATTATTGAAATGTCACAACCCAGAGGAAAACATGAAAGAATCAAAGGATTTTGTGCGGCTGAACTGACTTTAGAGTTTAGAAGATTAAATCTACCTTATTTTATTCCCAATCAAGCCATAGTTAAACCACCGAAAAGAGAATCGGGTTATTTTCCCGATATATTAATCATCAATGATACCGCTTTAACTAACGAGCCTCTTTGGGAGGATTTTTCGACTATTACTAATGGTGCATCAATTCCTCTAGTAATTGAAATTGTGAGTACAAACTGGCAAGATGATTACTATTTGAAACTTGCTGATTATGAACAAATGGGTATTCCTGAATATTGGATTATTGACTATGCAGCATTAGGAGCGAAAAAATTTATTGGTAATCCTAAACAACCTACAATTTCAGTTTATCAATTAATTGAAGAAGAATATCAAGTCAGTCAGTTTTGCGGGAACGAGCGCATTATATCTCCTACTTTTCCTGAGTTAGAATTGACAGCAGAACAAATTTTTATTGCTAGTAATTAAATCAGAGAAATAATTAAAAATTAAAAATTAAAAATTAAAAATTAAAATTTATGGTAAATAATATTAAATTTATTCTTGTAGGTTGGTTTGAACGCAGTGAAACCCGACATTTTTGCTCATTCGTTGGGTTAGCCTACGGCCAGCCGCTCCGCGTCTACGTTCCTCAACTCAACCTACTATAAATGTTGTTTTGCATAGAGGGAACGCTAAAGCCAAAATTGGTCAAGTAAGATTTGATCAGGATTTTTCGGTTTACATCTGTTTCCTTATTTTAGCGAAGTGGTATTACCTTCTGAGGCATTCTGCATCAGTCATGAGGATTTGATGGCGAAAATTCACGGTCTCCGGGAGAGTCACCAAAAATTGCACCACGACTTTTTAGGTCAGCTATGGTTTGAGGAGTAAGTCCTCGACTACTGGTGAATAAAGCATTTTCCACTATGGTCTCCATGAAGTTGACACCACTGAGATTAGCACCACTCAGGTTGACACCACTAAGGTCGGCAAAATTGAGGTTAGCATCACGGAGGTTTGCACCACGCAAGTCGGCAAAATTGAGGTTAGCGTAACTGAAGTCAGCATCACTGAGGTTGCTATAACTGAGGTCGGCACTACTGAGGTCAGCAAAATAGAGGTTAGCACCACTGAGGTTGGCACAAACGGGGTAGGCATCAATAAGGTAGGCACGACTGAGGTTAGCACCACGCAGGTCGGTAAAATTGAGGTAGGCACGACTGAGGTTAGCAAAACTGAGGTCAGCATTACTGAGGTTGACACCACGCAGGTCGGCATCACTGAGGTTAGCATCACGCAGGTTGGCACTACGCAGGTCGGTAAAACTGAGATTATATTTTTCTGAATTTTCGTTATGAAATGCCGGATTAACTATTCTCCATACTAACCGCCATTTCTCATTAATTATAGTTGTCTCATCAATCAGAGAATCGTGTAAATAAGTGCCTTTTAAATTAGCATTACTTAAGTTAGCACCTCTTAAATCAGCACAGTTGAGGTTAGTACGACTCAGATTAGCATTGCTGAGGTTAGTACCTCTGAGGTCAGCACAAGTTAAATCAGCATTACTCAAATTAGCATCACTCAAATCAACATTACTCAAGTCAGCATCAATTAAATCTTTAGCTTTAGCTTCTTGAGTAATAATTTCTGGTAATAGAAGGATTTTATGTTTATCTTCTGTAGTGGTATTAGTTAATAAATGTACATCTTCAATAGGCATACCTTCAATTTCTGTCAATTTACCTGACTTGATTAGTGCCTCAAGTCTTTTTAGAGTTTCTGGTTCACCACTGAAGGTAATTTTGATGCTGCCTTTTTCAATCTTCTCAATATTCACATTTGCGTCACCTAAAACAGCCTGAATTAAATTTGTGACAGTTGCTTTAAAGCCTGGATTGTTTCGTACTTTTTCTATATTACCAGTGAGTCTAATAACTAATTGTATTTCAGTATTAGCACTCTGTGGTGTTGTAGCATTGATTCTGGGATTGTTGGTAGTCCCGCAGATTGTTTCTGGTTTTGTGTTCGTCTTAACACCTCTGCTAGATTCCTCATCCTCTGAGTCCAGTTCCGCTATTTCTCCCCATTCCAAGTTTAATTCATCACAAATGGTTTGAAATATTTGCTTTTCTACAGGTCGTCCGGTAAAAAATTTGCTCACAGTATGAGGGGTACATCCACTAGCCTCTGCTAAGTCGTCTTGTGTACAACCCTTTAACTTGAATGCTTTTTCAGCTTTTTCGATACCTGTTTTTGATGCTCTGAGCGATCGCCCCATTACCCACCCGCCACAACTTTTACATAAGTTCTACATTGATACAATTTTTACACAAGTTTGACAGTGTAATCAAACCTAATTTATAGAAATTCGGTATCAAATGGGCTTGGAGAAAAAATTAAGCTATGTACCCCAATTTTTTTGAGATGCAGGAGGAAAGGAAGCTGGAAAATAGAGAAAGATATTTTTTCCCTATCTTCTCGACTTTTCCTACTTTTCGGGAACTGTCCACCAAGCTAAAGCATAAGGTTGAGTTGGTTCGTTGATTTGTTTATTAAACTGAACACGAATGTGGTAATTTCCGGTAGCAGGAACTGGGCAGAAAATATGTTCAATACTATCAATTTGGCTAATGGAAGAACAAGCAATAGTTTCAGATTTGTTGCTGTCGGCTTTGACTAGATAAAGGTCAAGATTGTTTAAACCCTTGTCGCTAAATTCTTCACCTAAATCATACTGTTGATTTTTGTTACTATCTTTCAACTCTACTAACCTATCCCAACTTAAGGTAATAGCTACAAAACTATTAGCCTTTAAGGGTTTGGCTAATTTATATTCCACTGAACTTTCAGCATTTACTGTGTTATAATCCCAACCTATGGGTGCTACTGGTGCGGTAGCTGGCCATTGACCAGGGCTAAACTGTTGATAAGCACGAAAAGCATTTAAGTGACCAGACCCCATTTGCAGATGTAAGGGAATTTTGGCATCTTTATAAGCATCCGAGGCTAACCAATCTAAATTTTGTTTGTCAATCAATGTGCGTGTCATGCCCAAGCGCAGACCATCACCGCTATCTTTGATTTTGTCGGCGGAGTTGAGTAACACGGCTTTCATGACTTGATGACGACGGGAGTCTGTAGTCCAGTTTGGTTGTTTTGTTCTCAGTTGGCGATCGCCATATTCCTGTAACAAAGCTACAGTCGCTGTCACATGGGGAGTAGCAAAACTTGTACCTGTGGATTTATTCACTTTACCATCAGGATTCAGCAAAGGAATATTACTACCAGGAGCAACTATACTCACAGACCTGCGCCCACCAACATTAAATTCCTTACCCGCCAAACGCTCGTTTATCCCTTGAATATTATTTGCCAGGTTAGAAACATCGACTTTTTGGAAAATTCCCTGGCGGCGGGATGAAAAAGCCACGTTAACTCCGTTAAAATTATCGGTAGGAATGGGAATTCCACCTTTACCTTGATTACCGGCGATCGCATACAGGGTGTCATGCACACGACTAGACCAGTCAATACACAGTGTCAGCAAAGCATTACCATCTAAAACGGCTTCTGGTCTGGGGTCACGGTTGAGGGGTTCACCAAAACTAAAATTAATCGCCCGTACATCCCCACTATTTTGTAAAGCTATATGCTGCGCTGATAAACATTCCTCTGGTTGTCCTGTACTTCTGGTAGAACCCACCGCCGACGAATATAGCCGCGCATTCGGTGCAACTCCCGGATAAGCTTTATCTCTACTAACCATCACCGCAGCTACATTATAAGCATGGGAATCAACCCCATTATTTGATTTAGCCCGATTATTGCGTAAAAATACAGCCACGGGAGAAACAGCCCGATTTTTAGATACGGCTTTGTCCCAACCAAACATTCCTGGCCGTCCAATTTCTACCTGACCAATGGCAATTTTTCGCCCAGTTAAATTGTAAGGAGGTTGCTGCAATCTCAAAGCATCAATACCACCGCTACCCAAGGAAGAGGTTAAAGTAGCTGCCAACACTGGCACACTTAAACAGGAAACACCTAAACCCCAGATTATCCAAGTTAGTTTTTTGTTCATAGTAATTGGTGATTGGGGATTGGTGATTGGTGATTGGGTAAATTTTATTCTTTTCTCCCCATGCCATAAAGCCCCAACTCTCCCAAGTGAAATCAAAAATCTTAACGAAAATTCCATATTTTGTTACAATGCTTACAGACGAGGACGCTTAAGAACCCACTAGCCATGACCCAAAACCTATCTCAAAAGCCTATTGTGATTGCTCCATCTATCCTATCAGCCGATTTTAGTCGCTTGGGCGATGAAGTTCGTGCAGTGGACAAAGCCGGAGCAGATTGGATTCATGTTGATGTAATGGACGGTCGATTTGTCCCTAATATTACGATAGGTCCTCTGGTTGTGGAGGCGATTCGTCCAGTTACAACCAAACCTCTGGATGTCCACTTGATGATTGTGGAACCAGAAAAATATGTAGAGGGCTTTGCTAAAGCTGGTGCTGATATTATTTCTGTACATGCTGAACATAATGCTTCACCCCATTTACACCGCACTCTAGGACAAATCAAGGAACTAGGTAAGCAAGCTGGTGTGGTACTTAATCCTTCTACACCTTTAGAATTGATTGAATATGTGCTTGAGCTTTGCGACCTAGTATTAATTATGAGTGTCAACCCTGGTTTTGGGGGACAAAGCTTTATTCCTGCTGTATTACCCAAAATTCGCAAACTGCGCCAAATCTGTGATGAGCGCGGTTTAAATCCTTGGATTGAAGTAGACGGTGGACTCAAAGCTAATAATACTTGGCAAGTTTTAGAAGCTGGTGCAAATGCGATCGTCGCAGGTTCAGCTGTATTTAATGCTAAGGATTATGCGGAAGCTATTACTAATATTCGCAATAGTAAGCGTCCTACACCAGAATTAGCTACAGTTTAGTTCTGGTTGTATTCAATATAGGCCATACGGCTACTAACATTAAATAACTTAGGGTGGTCATCAGCCACCCTATATTTTTGCGAGTTCTTAGTCTTAATGTCTATGCTTTTATATTCAACCGTATTTCCACTTAATTTTTGACAAAAATCAAATAGGATTCCCAATCATAGCCCCAGTCTGGAGACGAACAGGAAAAATTAGAAGTAAACTGTGGGTTTAGAGCCTCTACAACAAATTTTTTTCGAGAAAATTTGACAAAGCAGATGCAATAATGCGGAAACAGTGCTATGTTAAGGAATATGAAGAAATTCTTAAGTAATTTGAGCAGATACCGTAACTGCGAAAAATTGCTAGTACCTCATATCGGTGTACCAAAGACTTAACATCTTTGCGGTATACACTATGTCGATCAAAGTTAATCAAGATGGAAAAGTGAGAGAAATCTGATCAAGTTTTCTACTCATCTGAACAAGAGTCTTCAGGTTTAACCAAGACTCAAAACACCTGTGCTGCACTCCAAAAAGTAGACGCACTTCATATTTAGCAGTCTACTTTGGCTTGAATAATTTTTGGTTTTTATTAAATGCTGCTAGAGGACACCTCTGTTTTCTCATAATGAGAGGTGCTTAACCATGCTGCAAATTTTCCTCAATTAAAAGCCCTGTACTTTTAATTGAATCAAACATGGAAATTAACTCTGAATTTGTCATTTCTTTCCTATAAAGGGCAAAACCATGAGCATTTTACAAACAAAGCTGGAAGTAACCGAAACCGCTTTTCATGTCGAAGGTTACGAAAAAATTGAGTATGACTTAGTCTATGTAGATGGAGTTTTTGATATTCAAAATCAAGAACTTGCAGATATATACAAAAGTTTTGGGCGCTGCTTGGCTGTGGTAGATGCTAACGTCAGCAATCTTTACGGGACTCAAATCCAAAAATATTTCAAGTTCTATGGTATTGATTTAACTCTTTTCCCAATTACCATTACTGAGCCGAACAAGACTATCCAAACTTTTGAGAAGGTTGTGGATGCGTTCGCAGACTTCAGATTAGTCCGTAAAGAACCAGTTTTAGTTGTAGGCGGTGGTTTAATTACCGATGTGGTGGGTTTTGCTTGCTCTGCTTATCGTCGCAGTAGTAATTACATCCGCATTCCTACTACTCTGATTGGTTTAATTGATGCTAGTGTTGCCATCAAGGTAGCGGTTAATCACAAGAAGTTGAAAAACCGTTTGGGTGCTTATCATGCTTCTCAAAAAGTCTTCTTAGATTTCTCCTTCTTACAGACTTTACCCACAGATCAAGTACGCAATGGCATGGCGGAATTAGTCAAAATCGCTGTGGTTGGTCATCAAGAAGTATTTGAGTTGTTGGAGAAGTACGGCGAAGATTTGCTGCGTACTCATTTTGGTAATATTGATGCAACTCCAGAAATTAAAGAGGTAGCGCATCAGGTGACTTACAAAGCCATCAAAAAGATGCTGGAGTTAGAAGTACCTAACCTGCATGAGTTAGACCTAGATAGGGTGATTGCTTATGGACACACTTGGAGTCCTACATTAGAACTAGCTCCCCTTGTTCCCATGTTCCACGGACATGCAGTAAATATTGATATGGCTTTATCTGCAACGATCGCTGCACGTCGGGGCTATATTACCATTGAAGAGCGCGATCGCATCTTAGGATTGATGAGTCGCATCGGTTTGGCTCTTGATCATCCTCTGTTGGATGAAGAGTTATTATGGCGTGCCACCCAATCTATCACTTTAACCAGAGATGGACTGCAAAGAGCCGCTATGCCTAATCCTATTGGTAGCTGCATCTTCGCTAACGACTTGACCCGTGAAGAACTCGCAGCAGCTCTAGCAGAACACAAAGAGCTTTGTATCGCCTATCCTCGTGGTGGTGAGGGTGTAGATATGTACCCCGTCAGCACTCAGAAAGAACTGGTCGGGAGTGCAAAATAAATGACAACTGTGATTACTAAACCCATTGCTACCCCTAGACCTGTTACACCTTTAGGAATATTGACAAAGAAGCTAGAAGCTATTGTCCAAGAGGTCAACCAACGTCAAGATTTACCAGAAGAGTTAGTCGCTAACATCCATCAAGCATGGCGGTTAGCTGCTGGGATAGACCCTTATTTGGAAGAATGTACTACCCAAGAATCAGCTGCTTTAGCTACTTTGGCAGAGATTACAGCCACAGAAGCTTGGGGTGAACACTTTACAGAAGGGACAACCGTCCGTCCTCTGGAACAGGA
>DATGXQ010000037.1:0-6976 GCA_035298905.1 Nostocaceae cyanobacterium
CCCCCGCCACTGCGACCTAGAAAAATTACTACTGCTGAAGTAAAAATTGCTCCCAACCACGCCGCCAACGGAATCGCCAACGGAAAGACTTGTAACACAATCATGGGAATTACCAGCAAACCAGCACCCGCAGAAATACCCAAAATAAACGGATCAGCTAAATTATTTCGTAACATTCCCTGTAACAGTGCGCCAGACATCCCCAAAGCTGCACCTACAATTAGCGCTGCCATAATGCGCGGTAAACGCAAATCCCAAAGAATCGTTTGTTTGATCGGATCACCTTGGTGTAAAAGTGCTTGCCAAAATTCAGCCAAACTCAAAGAAACCGCACCTTGAGACAAAGATAGTAATAATGTGATTACTAAGACACTACTTAGTAATAAAATTGCCCAAAGTAGGCGAGATTGAGTAAAAATTTTCTGCCAAGTTCTATTCACTGTCAATAATTAGGGAAATCAACACCACCACAAAAATTTTTGCATAAAAGTCAGCTATAAACCATGACTACTTTATAGCCACTGCAATATATTACTAATACCCAATTTGTAAAAGTTACAGCAGGGAACAGGGAACAGGGAACAGGGAACAGGGTTGAAATTCTTTTAGCATCAGGATTTGTTCCTAACATATGTACCTCATTTAGCTCAAATCTGCTGTATGTTTACAAAACAGTAGTAACACAAACTATATTTTTTATTTTAGAGTCCAGATGTTAGCCAAAAATACAGACGAAGTAGTTCAAATTTTAGATACCATTATTGCTAAAGCCATCAAAGACCGCAACCCGATTGGCTTTTTTCCCGCAATGTATCGACAAGTAACCCTGAAAGTTAAAGTAGGCATTAAAAATAACTTTTTTGACGATGCTGCTAGGATGGAACAGTTTACTACCCTATTTGCGAATAGATATTTTGCGGCACTTGATGAATTTCAAAAAACAGGTAAAACTACCCGTAGCTGGAAAGTGGCTTTTGAAGCTTTATCAAAATCAGAATTGCTAATTGCCCAACATCTGCTACTAGGAATTAATGCTCATATTAACTTAGATTTGGGTATTGTTGCTGTACAAATCTCTCCTGGTAATAAACTAGCAACTCTTAAAAATGATTTTGATAAAATTAATAAAATTCTTGGTGATTTAGTTGATGATGTAGAAGCAGTTATTGGTAAACTTTCTCCACTGTTTAATATTTTAGACCAAGTGGGAGGTAGAACAGATGAAGCTTTGATTAATTTTAGCATTAAAAAAGCACGTCAAGATGCTTGGATTCATGCCCAACTTCTCAACAATCAATCTGAACCTTTCAAAGAGATGATGATTAACGTAATTGATAGTAAAGTGGCTTTTCTAGGTCAGATTGTAGTAAATCCAGGGCGGACTGTAAACAAAGCCATTGATTTAATTAAAAAGACTGAGAATAAAGATGTCCCGACTATTATTAATTCTCTGAACGCGATCGTTAAATAAATGTCGTTATTTTAGGGTAGTTAACCTGCCCTAAATTTAAACACCAAATAAGAAGTATTGGGGATATATTTTAATCACAAATGAACCTGAATACAGGATAATAGCTAAACCTAAAGTTGCCCAAGCCCATTGTTCTTTTTTCCAAGGTAATTCCCAATACTTTTCTAAAAGATAGAGGAAAAAGAATGTACCACCAATGCCGTTAAGTTGGGAAACTTGCCAAACTGAACCAATAAATATCGCTGCCACACCAGACACAATTGTTAGTAATTGTAGACCTGCATAATGCCATTTACTTTTATGACCATGCCATTTAGATGAGAGAATTAATAAACCAATAAAATAAACAAATGTACCTAAAAATAATGCTCCAGTTGTAAAAACATTCAAATAGCTAATATCAGTTTTTGTTAATTTAACAGCTAAATAAAATGCCATCAAGAAAAAAGAGGCAGCAGTTGCGACGGGTATAACTTCTCTATCTTGAAAGCCAATAAAATAACAAAGTGGCATCACTAAAACAGAAAAACCTAAAAATACTTCTAAAGCCAGAATTGCGATAAAACCAATGATGGCACTATGATAAATAACTGCTACAGCACTCCAAATTATAAATAAAATTAAAGGATAGACAGAAGTTCTATCAATTTTATTCTGTTCATAAAAGTTATTTAGTGTCTCTTGATGTAGCACTTCAGTAAATGCCAATGCCCCAACCAAACCCAAACAACCAGGAAGCGCAATAAATTCGGAAATATCCTGAGTAAAGGTTAAACCTAAGCTGATAGATAGTAAACAGGCAACATATATGAGAAATTCATAAAATCCGGCTGGAATAGCAAATAAAATCGGCAGTATATAAATAGAAATTAGCCAACCAACAGCAATTAAAAGCAGAATAGTTGAAGCTATCCAAATAATATTTACAAAATTAAAAAATCCCGTAAATTTCTGCCAAGTTGTGGGGGTAGATATTTCTTGAGTTTGGTATTTTTCTAATAAGTTGGTTATTTGTTCTGGCGTTAGTGGTGAATTAGTCAGAATTTTGGCTTTATTAAGATAATATTTTCTCTCACTCTGCACTGTTTCATTATTAATCACCCCTCTCATTTCTAAGTCATTTAGAGTAGAGAGATTATATTTAATTTCTGTTAGTTGTTGAATTTGACTATTAGTTAAGTTAGGATAATTTGTTTGAGCAAAAGCAGATGATGGCCATTGAAATGTGAACAAAATCAGTAAACACAAAAATACACCTAAAAATTTACGCATCAAAGGCCACCCCGCTTTTACTATTTTGGTTAACTTGTGTGGTTAACTTTAAGTTCAACTACTCGACATTACCAATTAGGGCTTTGTATTTACAGCAGATTTTAAGTAAATGAGGTACAAATTTTAGGAATAAAGCCATATACCAAGAGACTTTCAACTCTGTTCCCTGTTCCCTGTTCCCTGTTCCCTGTTCCCTGCTGTAACTTCAGCTAAAACTATGTTAGCTCTAACCAACCTTGGTAGCCAGTAACAATTCTGTTTCCATCTTTCATAATATGCACTTCTATTTGATCACTAGCCCAAGAAATTTTATCCTGCAACTTAGGATTAAAAATATGCACCTTTTGATTACTAGATGAAACAGGAGAAGTGGGGGAGTTAATAGCTAGAGACTGCACATAAGGCCCATCAATCAGGATGTCTAATTGTTCTAAAAGTTCTTGAGAACCAGGAGGGGCTGAATGTGATTGTAGTTGCTGAAGAGTAAACCCAGTAAAAGACATGACATTTAATCCTGCTGCTTTTACTTTTTTGGCTAAAGCTGCTAGTGCAGAGGCTTGTAAAAATGGTTCACCACCAGAAAATGTGACACCAGTATTATGAGAATTCTTGAGAATACTTTCGGATAAACTATCAATGGAAACGAGCTGATTAATCTCAAAAGACCAAGAATCAGGGTTAAAGCAACCAGGACATTCACGAGGGCAGCCCTGCACCCAAACCACAGCCCGACAGCCAGGGCCATTGACTTCTGACTGGTCAATATAGCCCATAATATTCAAATAACCAGAAGGAACGTCCTTGAATGCTAATGTTGAATCAATTAGCTTTGTTTCCATCTGTTTTACTCCTTTGCTGCTTTATATGTTAGTTAATATAGCGAAGTTAGAGGGGCAAAACGCACAGGAATGTTTGTAGCATTGTTAATTTTTGCCGCTAAAATGTTAAGGTCTTGAATTTTGATACATTTGAGGGTCTGACAGTTGTAAGAACGGATTTCTGAAGAATTATTACCTCTCGATTCTAGCTGACGTGAGAGAACACGAGGACGAGAAGGAATATTCAGTTGAATTTCATCAGGGTGCAGAGTTTGAACTATTTGGATATATTGAGACAGGATTTCTGGTGTCCAATTAGACAAAATCATGGTTTGAATTGCCATGTATCCTTGATATTCTTGTCGAAATTTTCCTATATTGGTGAGAATATTTGCTAGGTCTATTGTTACTACTGGTTGATTGATGGATTGTAGTTGATGAGAAGAAACTGCATCAAGTTTAACAGAGACAATATCAGCTAAAGTTAGGGCTTGACGAACCGCAGAGTCATCCAATTTGGTACTATTAGTTAGTACTACTGCTGGCAGTTTGGTAATATCTTTAACTGCTATTAATAGTTCTTCTAAATTGAGTGCTAATGTGGGTTCACCACTACCGCTAATAGTGACTACATCTATATCTAAATATTGTTCAGGGTTGATTGCTTTTAATTCATGAATGACTTGGCTGGTAGGAACAAAAATTTGCCTTTGAGTAGTATTTTGTTGGATTTTTCCTAACTGACAATAACAACAATTAAAAGAACAGGTAGATATTAAACCAATTGGATCAATACCAAGCGATCGCCCAAATCGCCAAGATTGCACAGGGCCATAGACTGCTGAATACTGGTGATTTTGGGGAAATGCTGAAATCATATCTACCTCTCAGATAAGCAAGTCTATGTACTTTTGCTATCAGCCAAACAATTTGGATTTACAGCATATTTCAGGTAAATGAGGTACAAATTTTAGGAACAAAACCTTATGCTAAGAGACTTTCCACTCTGTTCCCCGTTCCCTGTTAAGAGTTCCCTGCTGTAACTAATAATCTAGAGCTAAATTCTGAGGAAATTGTGAGGTTCTGAGGTCAGAGGGGTGTGGAAACTACACCTGATGATGTATTTCTGTAAATTGCTGTCAATTAACCTTCTAAAATAAAGGGCTGATTGATCTACATCAATTAAAAATCATGCAGATTGACCAGCCTTAAATTTAATATTTGTATGTAATAGCGAGACAAATTTTTGTTATTTCACGACAAAACTTATGGCAATACTTCAAAGTTTTCTACAGTGAGATACAGTTCTTCATCAGCTATTTGAGCGCTGTAATCAATACTAATTTGGGTAGGGTAGCCGAATTTAGGCTCATATTGTACAGTTAGGCTAGATGCCTTACGAGCGATCGCATCCTTAATCACACCAAACAGTTCAGGAACTGAATCATATTGCTTAAATAGTTCTGGATCAACTGGCTGACCAGTAGCAACAGAAGTTACAGAGGTAGTAACACCATTACGCACTTCTACTACTACAGGCCCCCTAGCTTCAGGTGTACAGAAGCAACTTCTACTGAGTGTATAGCGGTAGTTACTAATATTTTGCTGATTCCACAACTTTTGATTAACTTTTAGTTGTTGTGAGTTAGAGTTAGCCGGTCTTGCTGCTGTTGGTCTGAAAACAGGTCGAGATAGTGCAGGTGTAGTCAAACCAAGAGAAACTACCAAAGCTGTTGCAATAGCGAGAGGTAAGCGCATAAAAATCCTCTTTATTCTGGGTGATGTTTTGCACACAATAGCTTGTAAATTTTAGGATATGATCTTTACGTAAAATGTTTCATATACTTTCAATACGCATATCCTACATTAGCAGAGCCATAAAAATATCGTGGTGTAATCAAAGACTTATGCAAGTTCTAAAAAGTTCTGGGAATAACGAAAATAAATGACACAAATATATGAGAAATGGTATGACTCGTTTTCCATCCCCAAAAACGTACCTAATTTTGTCACTACTTTTGCCCAATTTTGGTACAAAATACCTATGCTTGACCAAACAATAAATCTATATGTATCGGGGTTTTCGTAAAATGGTATTACCTGTTTTCCATCCCCAAAAACGTACCTAATTTTGTCACTACTTTTGCCCAATTTTGGTACAAAATGACTAAATCGAACTAGGATAAAATGTTAAGGTTGCCTCTGGGATAAAATAACACAAACCGTTATCCAGGGCTAAATTTAAGCTTCATAGACTTTATCTAAAAAGAGGCGACACCCGGATTTGAACCGGGGAATGGAGGTTTTGCTGACCTAGCAATACCACTAATTTATAGGCATTTCAAGATTTATAGTTGATTTTTACCCCAATTTTACCCCAATTTGTTGCTCCAAAGTTTCGTCTAGCCTGTTTGATACCCCTAACAAGATGAAAAATGTAAGATAACAATACTTCGGACATTTTTCAGAAACAGTTAGACCACTAACCGTAAAATGAGGGTTCAAGACTTTTCTATGAGAATAGCCGATAACGGAAAATCAATGGTTTCAAGCTTTCCCTCAAAAACTGTCCGGACTATTGAGATAAAAAACTGCAAAAAATTTTTTTCGGTTCTCTACACTCGTAGAAGTGAAGGAAAAAGGGTAAAGGACAAAAGGGTAGAACTATAAAATTTACTGACTCCACACAATACCACATACAACTCGAAAACCGAAAGTATCAGGGTCAAAGCCACCAACATTGCGACTCGCCGAACGGCAATACTTAGGATTGATGTCATAAGAACCACCACGCAGTATTCGTCTCTCATTACTTGTATCATCATCTTGCCATGCACTTCCATCTATCGGCGCACCTTCATAGCTGCTATGCCAATTGTCTTGACACCACTCCCATACATTTCCGTGCATATCGTATAATCCAAATTTATTTGCTACTTTAAAACTGCCTACTTCTGTTGTTATTTCTCTATGAATTCCTTTATTTCCCTTACCATAAGTGTAGTTACCATCATAGTTAGCTAAATCTGTTGTTATTGTTTCACCAAAGTGGAATTGTGTACTAGTTCCTGCTCGACAAGCATATTCCCATTCCGCCTCACTAGGCAGTCTATAGGGTCTTTGATTCAGATTTGATAATCTGGCACAAAACTCCACTGCATCATGCCAAGAAACACTTTCTACAGGACGATTTGCTCCTTGAAACATAGATGGGTCTGGGTCTAATTCTTTGTTAACTTGGGGTAACTGAGCTACCGCTTGCCATTGTGCTTGGCAATACCTTAGCCAAAAGAAGAGTATGAAGAGAGAGGGCTGATGTAGTAGAGTTAGAGTCTTCCAAAACAACAACTCAAAAGGTACATACAGCCCATGTTTGATATCCTAGCACTGTTGCAATGCCTACTGCCAGAAATAA
>DATGXQ010000038.1:0-8579 GCA_035298905.1 Nostocaceae cyanobacterium
CAAATAGGTAGGCTGTTCCCGTACCTTGTCCACCCCAGATAATTTGCAAAAACATATTAGACAGAAAAATAAATGCCCCATTCGGCATAAAGGAATCATGCAAACTATTAACAGCACCGCACATCGTACCAGTTGTACTCACTGCAAATAAAGCCGATTGCGCCCAACCAAATCTAACTTCTTTCCCTTCCAAATTTGGTTGTGTGCTGCCCAAAAGCCCATTTATAGCGGGATTACCGTTATATTCGCCAATGGCAGTAACAATAATAAATCCTATGTAAATTACCGCTACCATGCCATAAACTAACCAAGCTTGTTTGGTGTTATTGGCAAAAATTCCATAGGTGTAAATCAAAGCCGTGGGAATCGAAAGCATCGCTACAATTTGAATTAAATTAGTAAATCCATTGGGATTTTCAAACGGGTGGGCTGAGTTAATGGCAAAAAAGCCGCCGCCATTTTCTCCTAACTGTTTGATAATTTCAAAATGGGCAACAGGACCACGAGCGATCGCCTGACTAATATTAGTATCTTCTAAAGTGGGAAAAACTACTACTCCTCCTAAAGTTTCCGGTACACCAGCCGCCATCAAAACAATCCCACCCACTAAACAAATCGGTAATAAAATCCGTGTAATTGCACGAATTAAATCTACATAAAAATTACCTAAAGGTCTACCAGTTAACCCGCGAATAAAAGCAATACCTACCGCCAAACCTGTAGCGGCTGAAGTAAACATGTGATAGCCTAAACCAAAAACTTGACTACCATAACTGAGATAAGTTTCACCAGAATAATGTTGTTGATTGGTATTAGTAATAAAAGAAATAGTAGTGTGTAGTGCAGTGTCCCAAGTCGGCGCACCTATCTGAGTAGGATTGAGGGGTAGCCAACCCTGATTCATCAAGATAAAAAATATTAGTAACCCCATCACTACATTGCTATACAAAACTGCCCTAGCATATTGCCAGCCAGTCATTTCTTCTCGATTCCTGACACCAATTAAAGCGTAAATTACTTGTTCAACTGGGTTTAAAACCGAGTCTAGAATAGTTTGTTGCCCTAGAAAAACACGCGCTATATATCTCCCGAACAAGGGAGTAATTGATAATACAATTAATAGCGTCAATGTAATTTGTATCCATCCTTGTAGCATAGGTTATTTACAGATTAAACTATGTTAAAAACAAGCTATATCAGCTATCCAATTTCTCATAAATGATTTGTTCATGAGTGCATTTATGAAGGTTAACAACTTAAAACTCCGCGTCTGATACATCCAACTTGATCTAGGCAAAATTTAGAAATTGTCAAGTCTGATGTTTTGGCAATTACACGTAAGTTATGATATTTTTGGCTGTTTATTTGAATTTCTACATTAGTTAAACTTCTTTTGCTGGAAAGAATTTTGGAGATTATTAATAAGTTTAGTTTGTAAGTAAATGGTTATAAGTAAATATAATATAGCTGCTTGTTGCCAAGAAAAAAGCCATCTTATTTCTAGCGATCGCTAAGTCGTTTCTCCTCGCAATGGCACATTATATTTAGTTATGATTATTTACTCATTTCAATTTACATCATCAAGGGATTGGCTCATAAAAACAATGAATCTAGAGATATAAATTTAGGCTTATTTTTTCCTGTTTAATGTTTACTTATTTTATATCTAGTGTTTAGTGAGAAATATATATTAGTATTTATTGCATTTATATACGCTCTAAACACTTCCTGTCTAATAAAAATCAATAAACAAGCAAACAACTGTATTTATTAGCATTTTAGGTAGTCTAGAGGGCATAAAGGCTGATAAAAATTACTCTTCTGCTTCGGTTCCAATCCAGGCACAGTAAAGATTATGACTGTAAAAAGTGGGAAATTAATCTAAAGGGGAGCGGTAGAGAATCAAAAAGTCAGCATCTAAACTAAAGATATATTTTTGATCTAAACGCTACTTAATAATGATGCTGATAGAGTAAATTTAATTTAAAGTCAAGACAATCAACCTAAATTTCAGTTGTACATTTACTAAAATTCAACAAAAATTTCATCCTGAATGCCACTCCTTTCATCTAAATCCGCAATCAATAAATCTAAATTAGGGCAATTGGCAACTATCCTGGGATTGTTTATTGTTGTGATTGTGCTGGAATTTTCTACCCCTACCGAATATGTGTTTGGATATCTGTACACAGGTGCTATTTTATTGACAAATCATTGGTTTAGCAGGTTGGCAACATTTCAAGTTACAACTGTTGCTGTGTGCCTAACTATTTTAAATCTTTGGATACCAGGAGGTGAGATGATTAAGGCATCAACCATAGCAAATCGGCTAATTGCGGTCATGGCATTAATTGTGACTGACATTTTGAGCGATCGTCTCAGGAGATCAGCAGATGCTATTTTCCAACAGCAAGCAAAATTAAAAGCACAAGAACAACTAGTCAGAGTGCGCGAGGATTTTGCTTCTACACTCACCCATGATTTAAAAACCCCATTACTAGGAGCAATTGAAACTATCAGAGCATTTCAACAAGAAACTTTTGGTTCAGTTACACCATCTCAACAGAAAGTCCTCGCTACAATGGCACGTAGCCATGCAACTTCCCTACAACTTTTAGAAACTTTGTTAGATATCTATCATAATGATATTGAAGGTTTAAAATTAAAATTAGCACCTGTAGACTTGACTACCTTAGCAGAAGATGTAGCTAACAATCTGACTGAATTAGCAACTAATCGTCGTGTTCATCTATCAGTAAACTATGGTAGCTCAGATTGGCGACAGTCATTGTGGGTTCAAGGTGATGTTCTTCAACTTCAGAGAGTTTTTACTAATCTGTTGATCAATGCTATTAACCACTCTCGACGCGGTGGACGTGTAGAAATTTTGTTAGAATCTCAAATTACTCATCAAGTCGTAAAAATTTTAGATACTGGTGTGGGTATCCAGTCTGAACAGTTTACCCACTTATTTGAGAGATTTTACCAAGGACATAGCGATCGCCAAGCAAAAGGTTCTGGATTAGGGCTTTATTTATCTCGGCAAATTATCGAAGCCCATAAAGGGACAATTTGGGCAGAAAACAGAGTCCCTTCTGGTGCAATTTTCGCTTTTAAATTGCCGATTTTACCTTATCATCAACTGATGAGTATTTAAAGTATATCAAGTCAATAATCAAAATTTTTGCTAAACCTTTAATTGTTAATTGCTTATGCTTCCTGTCCCCATTAAAATTTTACTAGTGGAAGATGACGAGCTTTTTCGTTTGGGATTACGAGTGCGATTAGAACAAGAAACTGGGTTGGAGATTATTGCTGAAGCTGAAGATGGTGAAACAGCTATTGATCTTGTCAAACAATATTCCTTTAATGTGGTGTTATTGGATTTAGGATTACCAGGAATTGGTGGTCTTGAAACTTGTAGATTAATTAAACAACAAAATCCTAATTTACCAATCTTAATTCTTACTTCCCACTCTCCCACATCCTTAATTCCCCAGTTGATTACAGTAGGAGCTAAAGGCTATTGTATCAAAGGCATTGTGGCAAATAAATTAGTCCTAGCACTGCGTTCTGTGGCTGCTGGTGCATCTTGGTGGGATGAAAATGCTACAAAAGAGATTCGTTCTTGTCTTACTTCTGAGCAACCTAATGATAACACAGAAAATCTTAAAGTTGCTAATCCTTTGACTCACCGTGAACAAGAAATTTTATCTTTGTTAGCAACAGGTAAAACTAATCAAGAAATAGCTCATAAACTTTACATTGCGCCAGCTACAGTCCGAGTACATATTCATGCTATTTTACAAAAATTAGAAGCAAAAGATAGAACTCAAGCTGTAATTTTTGCTTTACAAAATAACTTGATCAAAAATGAATTTAATTAAATTCATTATTTAGATTTATAAACTGCTAACAAAACAATTATCCTGTTAAACGGTATTAACACAAGAGAAGATAATAAATTGTCCAATTTCGTAGTGGCGTGGCAAGGCTAAAATGTGGCAATAAAATGTTTTTATTTTGATGCGTCCCCTAATGCATCAAAATAACAGAAAAACCTACATTATTCATAGTTCGTGCGTTAGGTGACGCACTAATAACGGACAAATTTAAGCTTGCTACACCACTACAACAAAGGATATTTTTTTAATTAGTTATCTCCAACGTATTTTATTATCCCCTTTTTTCATTAGTCCAAGCCGTTTTAGCTTTGGGATTCTCTGAATTCATAAATATTGATGAGCTAAAATTTTATGACGTAACTTATCTATATCTGGTTCTTTAGCTGCAAAATCAGAAAATAACACTTCATAGATTAAAGGTACACCTAACTGCAATTCTTCCAAAATTTCCCGTTGACTAAATACAGTTTGCGGATTACCTTCTAGTATTAATCTACCTTGATCCATTACAACAACCCAATCAGCCCACAGGTAAACTAAATCTAAATCATGGGTAGCCATTAAAATTGATGTTCCCTCATGATGAATTTTTTCTAAAGTATTCATTAACTGTCGAGTGTGCAATCGATCTAAATAAGCTGTTGGTTCATCTAGTAGTAATAATTCTGGTTTTAATACCATCACATCAGCAATGGAAACTCGCTTTTTTTGACCTAAGCTTAAATGATGTACTGGTTTTTGGGCAAATTCAGTTAAATTAAATTCCTTTAAAATTTCTTCAACTCTGTTTTTAATTTCTGTTACTGGTAATCCTAAATTACATAAACCATAGGAAATATCTTCTTCAACTGTAGCAGCTACTAATTGTTGTTCTGGATCTTGAAAAATTAAACCGACTTTTTGCCGTAACTCAATCAAAGATTTACGGTCATATTTGAGTGGTTGACCCTGCCAATAAATACAGCCTTTTTGTGGTTTATATAAACCGTTAGCTAATAAAAATAATGTGGTTTTACCACAACCATTTTGACCAATTAAGGCACATTTTTTACTTTTAGGTATTTTCAGAGATAAGCTATTTAAAGCTGATTTATCTCCACCTGAATAGGTATAAAATACTTCCTGAAATTCTAATAAAACTTCCATTATATTAAACGTAAATGATCAAAGTGTAGAAAATGCAATTCCAATATTATTAATATAGTACAGCCAAAAATTGCTTCTATCGTATAGCGTTTAGATAAATTATAGCGTTGGGAGTGCCACACTTGAAACTCCCCATTAAAACCCCGCGAAGCTAAAGTTAAGGAAATTTGCTGATAATTAATTAAAGTGCGTTTGAATAATTGCCCAATTAATAAAGATAAGCTGTTGAGACTAATTTTAAAATCGCGGTAGCCATTACGAGAATTTTGGGCAGTCCATAACTCATTGGCTGTATTTAATAAAATAAAAATAAACCGGTATATCAACAACAATAAATCTGTTAACAAAGCCGGAAAACCCAAGTTACGAAAAATTTGTAATAATTCGGTAAAAGGAATGGTGAGCATGATAAAATAAAGACAGGATAAAGAGGCGATCGCTCTCGATAAGATGCCTAAACTTTGCTCAACTCCATGTTTACTAATGTACAAAAAATAAGCACCTATTTTTAAACCTAAAATTGCGTCATTTTCCAACATTAGCCGATGGGTAAATTCTACACCATTAATCACTAATGCCGGTAAGCTAGTTAACCAAAATAAACTGGCAATATAGATTAACCTCAGATAAATTTTAGCTGGAATACCTGCATAAATCACTATCCAAATACTCATCCAAATGGTAATCAAAATTTGTGTTGGGGGATGAGCAAAGGCAGCAATAATTAACAAAACACTCGCTAAAAGTAATTTTTGTTGTGGAGCTAAAAAACGTAACCGATTAGTATAAGCTAAAGTATCAATCTGAATGTTCATGTTGATTATTTCTTTGTTCGGTACGTCCTTTAGATAAACCAATTAAATAACCTAATACTCCCGCACCTAAAGCCGCTTGAGAAGCAAATAAAAAAGTTTGTACTTCACAACTCGGTAATTGTAAAACAGGTTTAAACCAAGGTTGATAATTAGGATTAACTTCTGTCACCGCTTTAGCAGCTCGATCATCAGCACCTAAAAATTCAGCATTCCGAGCTACTATCAGAGGTACAATTGCTAAAATTGCCACTCCTCCTAATAACAACCAATTACCTAAAGCCTTTTTAGACTGATTCATTTTGCTGAGGTTTCCTTTTAATTAAATTTAGTATTTCTAATTCTTGTGGTGTGTAAGATTGTAGCCAGTTCCAGACTAACACCGTCAGTAATCCTTCACTAATAGCTAAAGGAATTTGAGTAATAGCAAAAATTCCCGCAAATTTACCAAATGAAGCGAGAAATCCACCCACAGGTGCAGGAAAAGCTAAAGCCAATTGTATAGAAGTGACAATATAAGTTAGTAAATCGGCTAAAGTTGCTGCACAAAAAATAGCAATTCTTTGTTTATTAGTTAAACGCATGATTAACTGATAAATCCAGTATGCAGCGATCGGTCCTGCAATAGCCATAGAAAAAGCATTAGCCCCTAATGTTGTTAAACCGCCATGTGCTAATAGTAAAGCTTGAAATAATAAGACTAAACTACCTAAAACTGACATAGCCAAAGGACCAAATAAAACCGCACCTAACCCTGTTCCTGTAGGATGAGCGCAACTTCCTGTCACCGAAGGCATTTTTAAGGCTGACAACACAAAAGTAAACGCCCCTGCCAATCCTAACAATAATTTTAATTCTGGGTTAGTTTGGGTGATGCGAGTGAGCGATCGCAATCCTAAAATGAAAAACGGTAAAGCCACCACCCACCAAAAAATTGCCCAACTCGGTGGTAAGTAACCCTCCATAATATGCATAGCGTAAGCTGGAGGAACTGAACCCACAATCAAGTAAAAGCTAAGAATCCCGATCAATATCAGGGATATACGTCGAGATTTGAGGATATTTCTTAACACACTGCAATACCTCGTCAGTTTAATTTTCTCACTCATGCTCATCAAGGCTAAAGCATAACCACAAGTTTTCGCTTGTGTCTATATTCCTGTTTTTCTATATTTAGCCACCCACGGCTAACTTAAAGCTATAGATTCTCAACAGAATAGCAAAAAATTTAGTGAGAAAACTAAAATTTATGAAGTATCAATAATTGTCAAAATTTCATCACAACCAAAATTGAGCCAATTTTGCCCAAAAACAGCCATTTTATGAGTTGGAAAGATTATTGACAATTATTCTTGAGTCCGATAATATACACAAGGTAATTGCAAATTATTTGCAACTTCTTGTGATCGCTTATATTTAGCTAGTTTCATGCCCAATAACTTTACATTTAGTAAAGAAGAAGTTTTCAATCGTCGTCAACTGCTGCAACTGGGGTTAACAGGTGTAGGTGTGGCAGGTTTAACAGCATTGTGGCAAACATTGAAGAGTAAAAACCAGCCTTTAGTCAAAGTGCCACCGATGAAAATGATCACTAATCAAGGTGCTGCTAACCCGATGCAAGTGTTACGTAACTTTGATTACGGCACAGTAAAGCAAGAAAAGGGTCGGACTGTGCGGGAGTTTCAATTGACAGCAGGTACTTCAGCAATTCAACTGAATAGCGCAGTATCATATAACATCTGGGATTTAAACGGCAGGATTCCCGGACCCACCTTGAGAGCAAAACAAGGCGATCGCATCCGGGTATTATTTCTCAATAAAGCCGGACACTCTCATTCTCTGCATTTTCACGGAGTCCACCCCGCAGAAATGGACGGAGTGCGACCTGTTAGTAATGGTAGTGCCACCATTTACGAATTTGACGCAGAACCTTACGGAGTTCATTTATACCATTGCCATATTGAACCCGTGACACGTCACATAGCTAAAGGGTTGTATGGGATGTTTATTATTGATCCACCTACACCCCGCCCCCCAGCAGATGAGATGGTATTAGTGATGTCTGGATATGATATCAATGATGATGGCAAAAATGAGTACTATGCTTTCAATGGCTTACCCCATCATTTAATGCATCATCCTATTCCTATTTATCAAAATCAACTAATTCGCTTGTATGTGCTGAATATCATTGAGTATGAACCAGCAGTAACATTTCATTTACACGCCAACTTCTTTGATGTGTATCGTTCTGGGATGACCATGACACCAAGCGAAAAAACCGACGTTATTACTATGGGTGTAGCAGAAAGACACATATTAGAATTTAGCTTTCGTTACCCAGGTAAGTATATGTTCCATCCCCACCAAGATGCGATCGCCCAAAATGGATGTATGGGACAATTTGAAGTGATTAGTTCGTGATGGAAATTAAGTAAACTTGATGAACTGTAAACTTGATGACAGAATTTCTTGAATGTTACTAATTTAATATCCAAATATTCAATTAAAAAAATAGGATTAATTAAGCGATCGCTTGTCAATTATCTAATTTAATATTCCTAGATGATCAAAATAAAGAAATATAAAACTAAGAGATAATTCTCCAGCACCAGTAACAAAAAATCAAATACTCCAGTAATAATCAGGAACACAATAAATTTAGTATTCTAAAGCTTCTATAAATATAATTGACAGTGAAGTTTTCAGTTAATAC
>DATGXQ010000039.1:0-5115 GCA_035298905.1 Nostocaceae cyanobacterium
GTGAAGCTAGTGATGTTGTTAGTTATCTTGTTGAACGTTCCAAACTCTTTGGATTAGTCAAAGCCAGGCGTAAACTTCACCGAGAGATTGACACTCACAAAGAGCAAATTTGGGCTTTAGCTCCTTAAGTTGACACCAATGGGCATTGCCTTGTCCCTACAAATAAAATGTATTTTAACTCATTAACAACAGCTATAAAATTTATCAAGAAAGACAGAAGGAAAACTTTTTTATGCTCGAAATTAGGAAGCATCAAATCCCTTTCTAATTATCTCCTTCTGCCTCCTGCCTCTTTCATTTGCCTATATCCTCATACCAAAGTTCAGGACTTTCGCTAATAAATTCACTCATCATTTGTTCACATTCATCTAAATTCAAATCAATTACTTCTACACCGTGAGACACCATAAACTCTTTAGCACCGGGGAAAGTTCTAGATTCTCCGGCGATAACTTTCTTAATGCCAAATTGTACCACTGCACCAGCGCACAAATAGCACGGCATTAAGGTTGAATATAAAGTTGTACCTCTAAAACTGCCAATTCTACCTGCATTGCGGAGACAATCAATTTCAGCATGGGTGACAGGATCACTATCTTGCACTCGTTTGTTATGTCCTCTGCCCAGGATTTTACCATCTTTCACAAGTACAGAACCGATGGGGATGCCTCCTTCTTTTCTGCCTTGTTTTGCCTCTTGAATGGCAGCTTGCATAAATTCGTCCATTTTTATTTCTCTCACTATGAAAAAACAACTTGTATTAATGGATCATGATGGCGGTGTTGATGATTATTTGGCAACGATGCTGCTGTTGACAATGGAACATATTGAATTACTTGGCGTTGTTGTCACACCAGCAGATTGCTACATTCACGCCGCCGTCAGTGCTACACGCAAAATAATTGATTTAATGGGATTTTCTCATATTCCGGTGGCAGAAAGCACGGTGCGGGGAATTAATCCTTTTCCGCGTCTTTATCGGCGTGATTCTTTAATTATTGATCATTTACCAATTCTCAATCAAAACGATTTTATTACTACGCCTTTGGTTGCAGAAACGGGACAAGATTTTATGGTGCGAGTGTTGCGGGAAGCACCTGAACCTGTAACTTTAATGGTAACTGGCCCTTTAACAACAGTGGCTACAGCTTTGGATCAAGCACCAGAAATAGAAGCGAAAATCGAGAAAATTGTTTGGATGGGAGGTGCTTTGAATGTGCCGGGAAATGTGGAAAAAGGTATTGAACCGGGACAAGATGGTTCAGCAGAATGGAATGTTTATTGGGATGCAGTTTCAGCAGCAAGAGTTTGGGAAACAGAGATACAAATTATCATGTGTCCTTTGGATATAACTAATAATGTGCCAGTGACATCTGAGTTAGTCCAAAAAATGGGGAAACAACGGCATTATCCCATTTCTGATTTAGCTGGACAATGTTATGCTTTAGTAATTCCTCAAGATTATTATTTCTGGGATGTGTTAGCTACGGCTTATTTAGGACAGCCGGATTTTTATCAGTTGCGGCAGTGGGAAACAGAGATTATTACTACTGGTATTAGTCAAGGACGGACAAAAGTTGTCTCAGGTGGAAGAAAAGTTTATGCTATGGACGAGGTAGATAAAGAGGCTTTTTATGCTTATATTCTCCAACAGTTTGCTAGATAAAAAAGATAAGTCTAGCAATTAGAAGTCACGTAGGGACAAGGCATTGCCTTGTCCTTTTTGCTATGTATTGCTAACTAGAAACACGAGTCACACCAGCATCACGAATTTGTATTCTAATGAAACGTAGCCACCGCATCCAAAGTTTAGCAGGTTGGTCAAAAAAGGTGAAAATATCACCAAAACCGTAATTAGTTTTTTGATGATGTAACCAGTGTTGTTCAGGGGTGGTGATAAATAGGATTTGACATAAAAAAGTGATAGGTTTAGGAGTTTCCCAACCTAAAGCGGTTGTGTGTCTCCACCACACATGTAGTTGACCAAGCAGTAAGCCAATTATCACACCAACGGGAGAGAAAGGCCATAAAATTACGGCTACAACTACATAAGGTAAAGCACCTAAAACGCCATCTAAAAGTACATGGAAATTCCATGCTAGAACAGCATAGTGACGGAAATCTTTTTTCCAAGAGTGGTGAGTTTTTAGATGGAGGCTACCAAACACATGCTCAGGTACATGATAGACAAAAGTAGACAGAAAATCACCGACAATTAATAATAGCCAAGCAATAGCGATCGCCTCAAGCATTTCTACTCCTGAATTTTACTTAAAAACACCACAAAAACTGTTGAATTTATCACCAAAAAAGGCTCTTTGGTAGTTTATTGTTGAGTGAGGTTGACAACTCAGTTGCTAAGAGAACAAGATCATGTTTTACTTTTTGTCCATCTTTACTCAGTATTTGTGTAGATAAATGAAGAGAAATTCCAAGATATGTGAATCTGTCATCTGACTTTTGGCTTTGGCTGGATAGTGGTGATACATCTTTAAATCGGTAGAGATACCGTATTTTAGCATAATTACCTTTTGATCTTCTTATTTTGGGCTGACAACATAAGCAAAGGTTGAGTTAACAGAAGTAAAAATTTGGGTTAAGCTTGAAATTCTGTTGCACAATCGACTAGGAGGTGATGAAAAGATGCCAAAATGGAAGTTAACGACAGAGTTTTCTTTTGATAGCGCCCATTACATTAAGGACTACAAGGGGCCTTGTGGAAGGATGCACGGGCATACTTACAAGGTGCGGATAGAGGCGAGGTCATCTCAGCTACACTCTTCAGAATATTGTCCGCATCCGGTGATGGTGGCTGATTTTAGAACGTTGCGTTGGGCTAAGAAGGATGTAACGCAGGGTGGGTTAGACCATTGTGTATTAAATGATGTATTACCGCCTGAGTATGCGACGACTGCGGAGATGATTGCTAAGTATATTTACGATGAGACGAAGAAGCGTTTACCGACAGGTGTGGAGTTAAAGGTGGCTGTTTCGGAAACGCCTAACTCCTGGGCTGAGTATGAGGATGATTAGGTTTAAGTGGTGGATGTTTCCACCGCTTATTTTTTGGGATAGACAGTGAGGGCGTTTTCCTAGAGAGTAGGTGTGCTTACATTTCGTAATATGGTTATATAACGCTTATACCTGGTATATATAGTTTATCTGCTTTGCACTTGCTTTATATTTCCTATGAAAGTGTAAAATTTATTTGAATTTGCTTGTAAATAACATAATACGTAGTATTCTAGTATCAACACAGGAAGTCGTGTATTAATAAATTACGTCAGAAGCTTTGTTTTATAAGTTTTACATATCTATACGTGTAACTCATCTCATAAATAAACGCCGTATTACATATTCAAACAAAAAATACCAAATCAACCATTTAGGTAAAACATCATGAACATTACCCAAGTTAAAAATATTGCCAAAACTGCTTTATTGAATGCCTTAGTAGTTGGGGGAACAATAGCTGTAGCTTCTCCTGCTAGTGCAATTACTTTTACTTTTTCAGGAACGGTAACTGAAGTAGATACTAGCATTTATTTTGATCAGACACGTGAAGCTCGCAGGTTTAATCGTCGCGTTAGAGTTGGCACTCCTTTTTTAGGTAAAGTAACATACGGTCGGCCAGATGACCCTAATGTTGGCTTCTATGGTTCTTCACCTTTTGATACATCTTACTCTGATTCAACTAGTAGCTCTGGAATTGAAGTTACAGTTGGTCCATATACTTTTTTCAGCACCAACCGTTTCCGTCCCATATATAATCTATCAGATCCTACTAACCCATATAGTCTTATAGGTTTCCATACTGTGCGATTTTCAGAAAGGAATGGTAGGTTACATCCAGAAGTTTCTGCACATCCTGGCACAGAAAGATTCAAGTATGGTTCAATGCATGTTTTTCTAGATTCACTACATACACTTGGATCATTATATATTAGTAGTGCAGCGTATGGCAGTTATTCAGAAGCTGATGGTCCTTCAGATTTTCAGATTCAAGGTGATATCACATATATCCAGCTAGTTCCTGAAACTTCTTCTACATTAGGAACAATCGCTTTTGCTGCTGTGGGTACGGCTGTTTTATTGAAGCGCAAGAAAAACAATCCTCTTAGTGTTGTTCGGCAGAAGTTATCATCCACAAAAGATGTGCTTTAAACAATTGCCAATATCTAGCTTATTGTGATTCAATTTATCACTTGTAGGGGTGTGTTAGCCATACTCTACACATTTGAATTTATACTTCATAAAGTATGTGTAGGGTAGGCATTTATTGATAGGTCTAATTCAAAATAAAAGCAAATTATGCTTAGAAATGCCGCCTACCCTACATACATTTTAAAAGTTAAATAGGAATCATATATAATGAGTAATTATATAATTTTTCGGGCGGAGAAGCGATATTCCAGAAATACAGATATTTTTGGCTTAGTGTAGTAGGTATAAACAAGCTTGTGTAAAAATCCATTTAGCCGTGAAATCAATTAGCCTGCGGCAACGCTACGCGAACCGGCTTAAAGCGCAAACCCGTTAAAACGGGTTAATAAATCAATTGATAGTTAGCTTTAGCTAACTTTAGCTTTTAGCGCAAAATTGATTTCAGCGCTTATTCAGGGCTTATTTAAACCACCTGAGAATTTACTCTCAGGCGGTAGGAAAACTAACAAAACCTACTTAGGCAAAACTTCCTTTAAAGCAGCTATTAACCTATCTACACTTTCCTTACGGCTGTTATAACCCATTAAACCGACACGCCAGACTTTACCAGCGAGTTCTCCTAAACCTCCGCCTACTTCAATGTTATGCTCAAGGAGTAATTGACGGGCTACGGCTTTTCCGTCCACACCTTCGGGAATGCGAACTGTGGTTAAGGTGGGTAAACGGTATTCTTTCTCAACGTGTAAACTTAAGCCTATAGATTCTAAACTTTCCCACAAATACTCGGCATTCTTTTGATGACGCTGCCAGCAATTTGCTACGCCTTCTTCAGCAACTAACCGCAGTGCTTCCCGTAAAGCATAGTATAGGTTAATCGGGGCGGTGTGGTGATAAACTCGCTCGTTACCCCAGTATTTACCTAAGAGTAGCATATCTAAATACCAATTTGCT
>DATGXQ010000040.1:0-2657 GCA_035298905.1 Nostocaceae cyanobacterium
AACTAAAAGCAACATGATTGGAAATGACTTGCATCGGTTCTCCGTCCACCGAGAGAAAATTAGTGCGGAGGATTTCGTGACGTTGGATAATTTCGCCTATACTTTGTTCTAATGCTCTGATGTTCAAAGACCCATGCAACCTCATTGTATAGGGCATGTTATAGGCATTGTTATTAGATTCTAACTGGTTGAGAAACCAAAGGCGCTGTTGAGCAAAAGATAAAGGTAAATTTTCTTGCTGCTGTCTGGGTTGAATTGCTGGTACTGAAAAAGAATTATTGTTTTGTTTAATAATGCTGATTTGTTCACCAAGTTGGGCAATGGTGGGAAATTCAAATAATGAACGCACAGATAATTCTAAATCAAAGGCTTGTCTAATACGGGAGATGAGGAGTGTAGCCAGTAAAGAATGTCCACCTAACTCAAAAAAGTTATCATTAATACCTATGGTTTTAACTTTTAGTACCTCACTCCAAAGATTAGCTAGTATTTCTTCTGTAGGAGTGCGAGGGACAATGTAATTATTTCGTTGGGAAAAGCTGGGAATAGGCAGGGATTTAACGTCAATCTTACCATTAGCAGTCAAAGGAAAAGATTCCAATGCAACGAAGGCCGAAGGAACCATATAATCTGGTAGCTGCTGTTGCATGTACTGACGAAGTTGATTGAGGATTTCTGATGTAAAGTTGCCACTCGATTCAAGTATAATGTAAGCAACTAATCTTTTATCCCCTGGTATATCTTCTCTAGCAATAACTTTTGTTGCTTGGATAGCTGGATGTTGATTTAATACGGCTTCTATTTCTCCCAACTCAATCCGAAAACCACGTATTTTTACTTGATTATCGATTCGTCCTAAGTATTGAATATTTCCATCTGGTAAGTAGCGAGCTAAATCACCTGTTTTATACAATTTTGAATTGTGAAAAGGGTTTATAACAAATTTATCATCTGTTAATTCTGGGCGGTTCAAATAACCCCGTGCTAAACCTTCCCCACCAATATATAATTCTCCAATAACGCCAATAGGAACAAGATTTTTTTGGCTATCAAGGATATAGGCTTGGCGGTTTTTCAATGGACGACCAATAGGAATGTTAGTGTAAAATGGGGTTGAATCTTGAGGAATTTCAAAGGTTAGGGCTGTGATGGTTGTTTCTGTGGGGCCATAAGCATTAATCAAGCGTACTTCCCTCATGGGACTATTTTGCCAAACTTTTAAACCTTCTGCTGGGAATGCTTCACCACCGCAGATAACCAACCGGAGTTGAGTGATAGGAGTTTCACTTACAGATTGTATCCATTGAATCCAGTAAGCTGGAGGAATATCAACAACGGTCAAACCGTCATCAATTAATTTTTGCTGAAAGTCTGAGGGTGTTACGAGTTTTGCATCAGCTAAAATCAGGGTAGCACCAATAGCTAAAGTTGGTAAAATCTGTTCTAAGGATACATCGAAACTGAGAGAAGCAAATTGTAAAACTCGATCGCTCGACTTTAACTGATATTCTTCTATGATATTCTGACAATGATGAGCGATCGCCTGATGTTCTATCAAAACTCCTTTCGGTATTCCTGTAGAACCGGAAGTGTAAATCACATAAGCCAAATTTTCCTTAGTAATGCAACTCTGAGGATTATTTATTGATTCTGTCTTTATCTTCTCCCAGTCCTCATCTAGCCTCACCTTAAGTAAATTTTCTGAAAAGCGAGCAGCTAAAGATGCTGCGGTTAAAAGTACAGAGACTTGGGAATCTTCCACCATCAAGCTGAGACGTTCTTGAGGATAAACCGGATCTAAGGGTAAATAGACACCTCCCGCTTTGAGAATTGCTAATAAACCAATAATTCTTTCTAGGGATGGTTCTAAACACAATCCTACCAATTTCTCTGCCCTGACTCCTAATTTTTGCAAATGGTGTGCTAGTTGGTTAGCACGCTGATTCAGTTCTTTGTAAGTGAGTTGTTGCTGTGCAAATATTACCGCGACAGTATCAGGGGTTCTTTGGGCTTGTTCCTCAAATAACTGATGAATGCACTTGTCCTGAAAAGAATTTACCTCAGTTTGATTCCATTCTACTAATATTTGATGTTTTTCCCCTTCCGTGAGTAAAGGTAATTCCCAGATGCTTTGCTCAGGATGCGCCACTATCCCAGATAATAAAGTTTGGAAATGTTGCATCATCCGTGCGATCGTTGCATGATCAAACAAGTCTGTATTGTATTCCCATTCACCTATTAACTGTCCGTTCCGTTCTTCCATGGACAGCGTAAGGTCAAATTTAGCCGTTTGTATCGGTGCTGCTAAAGGTGTAATGGTAATATCAGGTAAGCTAAGTTCCTCCATCGGTGCGTTCTGCAAAGCAAACATTACCTGAAATACAGGAGTATGGCTTAAATCTCTTTCTGGTTGTAGTACTTCAACTAACTGCTCATAAGGTAAATCTTGATGGGTATAAGCTTGTAAACAGACCTGTCTGACCCGACTAAGTAATTCTACAAAACTAGGATGACCAGCTAAATTAGTACGCAAAGCTAAGGTATTGACAAAAAAGCCAATTAATGCCTCTGTCTCTGTGCGATCGCGTCCGGCGATTGGCGTTCCTACTATGATATCTTCTTGTCCACTGTAACGGTTAAGTAATATCTTAAATGCT
>DATGXQ010000041.1:0-5593 GCA_035298905.1 Nostocaceae cyanobacterium
TCTGCTAATTCTTCCAAATAACCCCGGACGACAGTTAAAGGTGTCCGCAGTTCATGAGTCATATCACCAATTAATTCTCGTCGTCTTGCTTCTACTCCCTCCAAACTGGCCGCCATGCGGTTAAAACTTGCACCCAGTCGATTTAGTTCTGGGATGTCAGACATCGGGACACGGGCTTTCATTTCTCCTGCGGCGAACTTTTGGGTAATTTGTTCCATTTCTTTCAAGCGCAGCATAATCCTTTTGGATACCCAATAACTTAAGCCACCTGCGGCGGTTGTTCCGACTAAAACTGACCAAACGGTGCTACGTCGCCAAGCAAATTCAAATCCTGTGACTAATTCTGTGCGGATATCAATTAAATTAAAGCCTCGATTTTCTAATCTTTCCAAATGAAAGACAAAATAACGGGGGGAAGAAATTCTGCTAATCATCACAAAACTAGCTACCCCCACTATCATAACGATCAGGTGGGATAAAAATAGGCGTGATGCTAGACCCATCTTCATCATTTTGATACCGCAGACGCATCTTCAAATTTATAACCAACTCCTACTACTGTTTTAATAAAGGTAGGGTTAGCGGGATCAGGTTCAATCTTTTTTCGTAATCTTGCTACATGGGTATCTACTACCCTCTCATCTCCAAAAAAGTTATCTCCCCACAGTTTATCTATTAATTGGGTACGGTTCCAAACCCGCCCTGGATTAGTGACAAATGTACTCAATAAATTAAATTCTAAAGTGGTTAAATCCAAAGTTTCTGGAGGTTGAGAGTTGATTTTGCGGCTGGCGGTACGTTGTTCTATATCCACTGTAAAGTGCTGGGTACGATTTACCTGATGTTGTCCTCCTTGCCTGAGACTGCGCCGCAATAAAGCCCGTACTCTAGCTACTAATTCTCTGGGGCTAAAAGGTTTTACCATGTAATCGTCAGCACCAGTAGATAAACCAATCACGCGATCGATTTCTTCTCCTTTAGCTGTCAGCATCAAAATATAAGGGTCTTTTGGGCCTGGTTTCTGGCGAATTCTCGCGCAAACTTCCAGCCCATCCAAACCAGGAAGCATTAAATCAAGAATGATTAAATCTGGTGGCTGTTCTTGAAACATCCTTAAAGCATTTAAACCATCGCGGCTAGTGCGACAGGAAAATCCTTCTTTTTCCAGAGTCAGTTGGATTAAATGAGCAATTTCTGACTCATCTTCCACTATTAAAATATCCATCGTGATCAGCCATTGAGAACAATATACACAATTACGCTGTTGTCCTTTGAGATTGCATCATTCTTATTTATACCTCAAACCTGTGAACCCTCTCCCCTGTTCCCTGCCTACGCCAGTTACTACAACTTTGGGAATCATAGCAACACACTAGTTCCCCTACCTGCCTCAATGTGCAACTTCCAGGTATGACAACTTATTTCTTGGTTGATTATTTAATTTGCAGGTCTGTTGTGGCTGGTATGGGGCAAAGATCAGACTCTAAGGCTGAGAACTAGATGAAGCCCGATAAGTATAACCAACTTGTGAATCTTTTTGAATATGTTGTTTAATGCTATCAAAATCGATAAAGTAATCAGCAACATCAATCAGAGTATCACTGGTCATAGTTTGCAGACCAATGACTTCTACTCTTGATCCCAAATTGCAAACTGCATGTACAGCGTAGGCTAAATCTCCATCCCCACTGACTAAGACTGCTGTGTCATAGTAGGGAGCTAATGTAATCATATCTACAGCGATTTCTACATTGAGATTCGGTTTTTTATAGCTCTCGGCAACTGCAACTATATCTTTTGTTACTACACGATAGCCATTGCGCCGCATCCACAACAGAAATCCCTGTTGTTTTTCATTGTTGGTATCAGTGCCTGTGTAAAAAAAGGCACGAAGCAGCCGCGAACTTTTTGTTAAGCGACATAGCAATTTTACATAGTCTATTTCAATGCCCAGTTGTAAAGCTGTATGAAATAAGTTTAAACCGTCAATAAAAATTGCTACTCGCCCTCGATTGAGATCATCGGCAGTGAGATGACTATTCACTGTCTCTTGGGGTTTGGTGTCTCGACCTCTGATCCCCGTTTTGACTGGGGGTGGCCCTTGCCAATGTGGTTTTTCCCTAAGTTCTTTATATTCGTTTGTTTTTTTGCTAAGATTATTGAAATTCATTGATCCCTCTAGATATTAAACTGGGTTTGTGTTTGATAAATTGACAATAGATAACCGTAGCAGGAAATTGTCTTCAGACATTAGTTGCAAATAAGTTTAAGTTTTTTGAATTGCAAAGCATCTCAAATCCAAATCCTGAAGGTTTGTAACTTTTATCAGCCACATTCAAGCAAATATTCCTTATACCCACATGTTAATTTTGCTGTTTACCTGCATATACTTTACACAATATGCAGGCATTTGGGCAAAATTAGCTTTTTATTTTGGTTTTTTAATATTTTTTGCTTAAGCAAATTTATACGTGAGACTTTGAGGGCTGTGTCATTTGGGTGATAGTCATTAATGGTAGTGCGCTGATTATCGGTTTAATTTGCCAAGATAGCAAGATTTCGATTGCGCTTTTGACTAAATAGAGTGACGATCGCCTAACAAGCTTGGTGATACAAAGCAGATATCATCTGACTAGGTTAGATTTTTGCTCCGTTGAACCTCTAAGTAAATTGGACTACTGAATTATTACATTGATTTTGTTGATAGTCATCATTGGAAATACGATATCAATAACTTAACTTGCCCAGAGTAAGTAATAACTGTTAAAGTCAAAAACTTATATTAATATTTTCATACTTACATTTAATTTTTGCTACTGTTAAGAGTTGGCTAGAAAGCAGATTGTGAGTTTACGTTTCTCTATCATACGGTTAACAAAAGGGCATGGGAGAAACAGCTAGCTCACTGGCTCCTGATTTTGGTGATGGTGGAACGCCTACCTTAAAAGTAGGAGACTATCGGTAATTTGCTCTAGAGGGGTAAACCGTTCATGCAGCATGTCGCAGATCAGCCTCCTTACCCAAAGCAAATCAACCTTCTTTGGTGGTCACTTTGTTTCTGATTGGTTCTGGGATGGAAATCAATTCATTTTCATTTCTTTATGCTTCTTTTAGAGTTGAATTATTTATTAATAAATGTTTACAATGTTTAAAAAATAAAAATATAAAACTGGAGAATATACAGCAAATTTCAGGTAAATGAGGCACAAATTTTTGGAACAAAGCCTTACGCTAAAAGACTTTTACCCCTGTTAAGAGTTCCCTGCTGTAACCAGTCTTATATTTTTAGGAACAGACAATATTCAGTTCAACCGATCGTTACTTCGGTGGTTTCTGGGTTTGCTTTGATGTCAGCAATTAACCCTTGTACTGTTAAAACTGAGCAATGTGCATGATGCATAATGTAATTGCTCACGCTACCGAGAAATAATTCACTTAGTCCGCTCCGTCCACGACGACCAACAACAATTAAGTCTGCTTGCCAATCTAAGGCTAATTTACAAATTAGACGAGCTGCATCACCTATATTTTGGTTAAATTCTGTGTTGACCCCTTCATTGATTGCTGTTTGGGTAAGCGATCGCAACCAATTTAATCTTTCTTTTTTAAGTTCTTCCCATGCTTTGATGTATTGATCCAGTGTTTCAGCCTGCAAACTGGGATACATGGTTTCTGGTTGCAAAAATGCTGGATTGATGTAGGGATCATCGACAGGAGACAAAATATGCGACAACATCAGCGTGGCATTAGTTGCCTTTGCTAGAAATAGAGCTTGCTGAAAAAGATGCTGACTGGTTTCGGCATAGTCTAAAGCTACCAAAATTTTGTGAAACATACTTAATAGTCCTGAATGATTAACTATCGCATTTCTGTGTGATTTGTGAGATTATCCATTAAGGGTACAAATTTAGCGATTTACACGAGAGAACATTAGTAAGCGTACATAAAAGCAGTGAATTCTAGTAGCATTTTTGGCATTTGGTCGATATTTGATCAGTTGGTGCGCTTACTAGAAATGATCTAGTGCAGCATGGCAGAAATAACTTTTCAGTTCAACAAGGTTCAAACGCCAGTTAAATTAAGTTTCTTACCTCCTGACTACTGACTCCTGACTTCTGCTGTATTTTCTCAGGAATGATTGAGGATGGATCTAGAAAAACCGCTAGATAAACTGAGAGCTATGTTTGTAATTTTAGTCAAATTTTGACCAAAGTTCCCGAAAATGAAATCTTACTTAAGGCTGGGATAATAAATTTAGCAATTATTAGCAAACAGAGCCTTAGAGCGTTAAAATTTTAGGCTGAAAATTTAGTTATGATTAAGTTAGAGGGCAACTTTTATAGGTATCCAAAATTAAATTTACTCCCCATCTCAGACAAGATATACTTAGTATAGAGGGAAATTCTTTGCTTGCATCCTGCAATGAAATCAAAACGGCGGAATCGCTAATTTTGGTGGGTTTTTGTTGGTGTTAATCCTCACCTTCAGGAGATGCTCAATATGGTGACAAGATTTCGCAACCGCAGGGAAGCTGGTCAAATGTTGGCACAGCATTTGCAAGTATACGCTAATCAGGAAGACGTTTTAGTCTTAGCGTTACCTCGTGGTGGCGTGCCTGTGGCCTTTGAAGTGGCTAAAGCCTTAAATACGCCTTTAGATGTATGTCTAGTGAGGAAGTTAGGCGTACCTGGTCATAGAGAATTAGCAATGGGAGCGATCGCCTCTTTGGGGATTAGGGTGTTAAATGCTGATGTGATCAACTCTTTGGGGATCGATAGTCAAACAATTGATACAGTTGCCAAACAGGAATTAGAGGAATTACAACGCCGCGATCGCGCTTATCGAGGCGATCGACCACCAATGAATGTCAAAAATAAAACAATATTATTAATAGATGACGGTATTGCTACTGGCTCCACTATGCGAGCAGCGATCGCTGTTTTACGACAACAACACCCCAAAAAAATTGTTGTGGCGATTCCAGTTGCACCACCAAAAACCTACGAACATTTACAACTTGAAGTAGACGATATAGTTTGTTTACTCATGCCAGAATCAATGTCTGCAATTGGCTATTGGTATGAGGATTTTACTCAAACAACTGATGAGGAAGTATGTAGTTTATTAGCTCAACAAAGCTAACAAAAAGCAGAGCAATCGAGACAAGCACGAGAGTTAGGGAAGTAAGAGAAGTAAAACCCGAAAACAGGCTTAATAAAGTAGGATAAAAATCATGAATGAAAGACAAACATGGAATTTTCTGGAACAAACAGTCATAGTTGAACAAGGTCAAGTTCAATTAGAGGGAGAATTAGTAGTACCACAAAATGCCAAGGGAATAGTCATCTTTGGCTTGAGTAGTGGCAGTAATCGCTACAGTAGCCGCAATCGTTATTTAGCTCATTTGCTGCGTCAATATGAAGGACTAGCTACTTTAAGCATAGACTTATTAACGCCAGAAGAAGATATCATTGACCAGCGTACTCAGCATTTTCGTGGTGATTTAGCATTTCTAGCTGATAGATTAATTGCGGCAACTGACTGGTTGTTACAAAACCCCATTACCCATGATTTAAAAATTGGCTACTTTACC
>DATGXQ010000042.1:0-8833 GCA_035298905.1 Nostocaceae cyanobacterium
GGATTCAGAATCCAGAATCCAGAATTCAGAATTAGAAAGAATTTGAGAATCAAGTTACATGATTTTCACCAAATATTACTAATTTCTATTCTTGGTGTGATAACTATTCTGACTACTGACTACTGACTCCTGAATTCTTACAAAGAATGAAATATTCTGAGCTTTTCCCTTTTATACCAATTCACGAAAAGAAAGTAACATAAGTAAACCAGCAAAACCTTGTAAAATCGTACTTTCCCAATTTTGAATTTTGAATTGGTATTACCTTTACCTTTTCCTGATTACTTGGTGGATGCTGCTGCTTGTCGATAACAAGCAAATTCCATAGTGAAGGTTGCTGTACCGGAGGTGAGCGATCGCAACTCGGTGGAATAACCAAACATCCGCACCAGTGGCACTTCAGCCCGAATGACGGAGTAATCTGGCATGGTTTGAGAACCTAACAACAAACCCCGACGGGCAGAAATATCTCCCTGAACTCTGCCCACATAATCATGAGGTGTTTCCACTTCTACTAGCATGATGGGTTCGAGAATGTAAGGTTTTGCTTGAGCGATCGCCTTTTCTAATGCCTGATGAGACACTAATCTAAAAGCTAGTTCGGAAGAGTCGATCGGATGATCAGAACCTCCTGTAAGCACTACCTTCACTCCTGTCACTGGATATCCTGCAACTCCTGATTGCATCGCCTCCCGAAAACCTTTTTCACAGGCGGGGATGTACTCTTTAGGAATCACACCCCCAACAACCCGATTTTCAAACACAAACCCTGCTTCTATGGGTTCTATCCAGCCAGTAACATGAGCGTATTGACCAGAACCACCAGACTGTTTTTTCAGCCGATGGTCAAAGGTGGTACGCTGGCTAATGGTTTCCCGATAAGCCACAGCCGGATTACCCACTTCTACCTGGGCGTTATATTCACGCTGTAGTCGTTCCAGGTAAATTTCTAGGTGCAGTTCACCCATGCCGGAAATCAACGTTGCCCCTGTTTCCGGGTCAGTGCTGACGCGAAAAGTGGGGTCTTCCCGTTGGAAGCGATGGAAGGCTTTAGAGAGGCGATCGCTATCTTCCTGTTTTTTGGGTGTAATCGCTAGGGTAATCACGGGTTCAGGGACAAACATCCGTTCTAAAGATACTAACGGTTCTCCAGTAGAGAAAGTATCACCAGAAGCACAATCTACACCCAACAAAGCCACAATATCCCCTGCTTGGGCAACTTTCACCTCTTCGCGCTTGTTCGCGTGCATCCGCACTACCCGCCCAATCTGCACCTTTTGACCAGTGCGGGAGTTGTAGACGGTATCTCCCGGCTTGAGTGTGCCAGAGTAAATACGGGTGTAGGTCAGTTGTCCAAAAGCTTCTAAGGTGAGTTTGAAGGCCAAAGCCACCAAAGAGGCATCAGAATTAGGATCAAGACTCACCCCGTCTACCGTTTTCACCACTTGCCGATCGCTGGGAGATGGGAGATAAAGGGCGATCGCTTCTAGTAAGTTCTGCACTCCTTTGTTTTTGAAGGCTGAACCAACTAAAACTGGTGTCAGTTCCAAACTTAAAGTCGCTTTGCGGATAGTTTCCCAAATCAGTTGTTTGGGTATCTCCTCCTGTGCCAATAACATTTCTGTCATCGGTTCAGAAAACAGCGACAAAGTATCCAGTAACTTATCCCGCGCTTGTTTGGCTTCTAACTCAAAATTCGGGGGAATCGGCTGTTTGACCCAATTTTCCCCATTTTCCCCAGTGTAATAGTCAGCAGTCATTTCTACTAAGTCAATCACACCTTGGAAGTTATCTTCACTACCCATAGGATACTGAAGTAACACCGGATTTAAACCCAACCTTTCCCGCATATCTTGGACAACACGAAACGGATTAGCACCAACCCGATCCATTTTGTTGATAAAAGCGATACGCGGCACTTGATAACGCTTCATCTGGCGATCGACTGTAATCGATTGGGACTGGACACCCGCTACAGCACAAAACACCATTACAGCCCCATCCAACACCCGTAAAGCCCGTTCTACTTCGATAGTAAAGTCTACGTGTCCAGGGGTATCAATTAAATTAATTTGTGTATCACGCCATTGACAAGTAGTAGCAGCAGAAGTAATGGTAATGCCGTGTAATTTTTCTTCTGGCATAAAGTCCATTGTTGCCCCCTTACCGCCTCCGCGTACTTCTTCAATTGCATGGATTCTGCCCGTGTAGAAGAGAATGCGCTCTGATAGCGTAGTTTTACCAGAGTCGATGTGAGCAGCAATACCAATATTACGGATGCGTTCTCGGGGAACCATAAAACTTCCTTTTTTAATACAACAATGACTGCCATTTGCATGGCAAAGTCACTATACTACAATCTGTAGTATAAAAGCAAGTACCAATTTTCTACTCTCTGCATCTGATTAGCAAAGAAATGTAACAAGCTCATGAGTTAATATGGTGTAAATCGGGAATTAACTATAAATAATGTGTATCAATATTAATCCCTGTTACCACTGTATTACTTAGGATATCCAAGATGAAAATTTTCTGGCACACCACTTTCTATGCCATCTTTTGGCTATGGAACCTGATATTTTTAATGTTGATCTATACTGTGACATTGCCAATTATCGGCATACCATTAGTAACAGCTACCTTACGAGGTGATATCCCTTGGGAATTTTCTTTGACCTTTGCTAGTTTAATCGCTATTCCCACAGTTTGTACTTTTATTGGTGGCTCAAGATTTACTACACAACCAGTACAATTAATTCGGCTATTTTATGGAATAGAAGCACCATTATTTGTACTGTGTTTGTTGCGATTATTTATATTTAGAGAACTAACCCCCGCTACTGCTCAAATTTTTGGGGCAACTATTCTCTGTATTGCCGCTTTTTGTAGGGAATTATATTGGGGCTATGCTGAACGCCGACAGACAGGATTACAATGGTTACAAATGCTGGCACACAGCTTAATTTTAATATTGGGAATTTATGGAGGGGCAATATTATTATTTTATGCTTTGCCCTTTGCCGGATATTTTATACAAGCATTAATCCAAACCAATTGGGCGCAAGAATTATCATATATATTTAATAATCCTTATTGGTTCAGTGCCTTGTGGTCTTATGTGATTGGGTTGATGTTCTTTGTTTTTAGTACCACTTTATTTATTTTCATGCCTCCCGCACTAGCAGGATTATATATTCATTCAGGAGTAAAGATTTTACGATTATTTGCGGCTGAACATGGGAAAACAAGAACTTTTACTGGTGCTAGTGCAGTTTTAGTGAGTGTGATAATTATCTTTCTTTCCTTCCAACAACAGCCACAGACTTTAGCTTTTTCTCTGTTAAAAAATCCACCCGCAACGGATAGCGATCGCCAAGCACTTTTAGCAAAATCAAATGAAATTCGGATAGGATTAGTCAATGCTTATCTCTCCTCTTATCGCTATCTGAGTAACGTGGCGGAAAATAATCATATTAGTGTGATGTATCAGGAGGCTTTAGGTTTAAATAAATCAGTAGCTAATCAACTGCAAGGTGTTTATAACTTCCTGATGTCACCTTTTTTATATCAAGGTTCTGAAGAGGATGCCCAAAAAGCTGAAAAACTCTATGCTGAGTTTTTTGATAACCCAATCCAAAAAGTTGAAAAAGCCGCTATCAGTCATGCTGTCCAATCCACATATAACCAGGAAGAAGTTAAAGCAGGTTTATTAAATATTAATCAGAAAAAAGTTTGGTTAGAGTCCCAACAAGTGACGGTTAAAGAACATGGTGATTGGGCTGATGTAGAATTGTATGAAGTTTACAAAAACCAAACCCAAGAAGTACAAGAAATTTTTTATTCATTTTCTTTACCAGAAAGTGCCGTCATTACTGGTTTATGGTTGGGAGATACAAGCGACCGTTCTCAACGTTTTCTCTATGTTGTTTCTCCCCGTGGGGCTGCCCAAAAAGTTTATAATTCTCAAGTCAGGAGAGAACGTCCCATTGATCCAGCTTTGTTAGAACAAGTAGGGCCAAGACATTATCGTTTACGGGCTTTTCCTATTCCTCCTAAGAATGTTATACAACTGCCAGGACAACCACCACGTCCCACAGAAATGCACCTATGGTTAACTTATCAAGTGATGAGAAAAAACCAAGGTTGGGCAATGCCAAATTTAGGAGAAAAACGCAATATCTACTGGAATAATAGCACTAAACGCCTCCGCAATAATCAAGAAATTAATTTCCAAAAAGATGCCTGGCTAGAAGATTTTTTACCTGCTAGTGGTAAGTTTGAACCGATATTCCATGAAGTCAATGTACAGGATGGTTACAATATTTCAGTCCGTCCTTTATCTGCCCAAGATTACATCAAGCCGGAAAATAAACGCTTTGCTTTAATTCTGGATACTTCCCGGAGTATGGGTGAACATGTTTCAGAATTATCCAAAACTTGGCAATGGTTAAAAGCAAATGGTTTTGCAGATAACATTTTAAGTAATAATGATGCCGATTTATTTATTACTGCCTCCAAAGGTGCAAAACCCCAACGCTTAGATGACATTAATCAATTTCAAGCTGAAAAAGCGACATTTTACGGTACTATTCAACCCCAAGAAATGATTCAGCAGTTTAATCAACTGCGTGGTGATACAGCTTATAATGCTGTGTTATTATTGAGTGATCAGGGCAGTTATGAATTATCGAAAAATAATAAAACAGTACCGATTAGTCCTGCACCTTTATGGATGGTACATTTAGGTGGATTACCCGCAGCTTATGATGATGGGATAATTAAATCTATTCAAGATAGTGGTGGTGGAGTGGCAACAGAAATCACCGAAGTTTTACAAAGAATTGCTACTAAATCAGCTTTGGGTGATTCTGTGGTTAGTGTAGTAGATGGCTACGCTTGGTATTGGCAAAAAATTAATTCCCAAGTAGACAATGTTTTGACTCAGGGAGAATCTGATTTCCAGAAAATAGCTGTCCGACAATTAATTTTGGCATTGAGTAAACAAATCAAACTGGATAATTTGCAAAGCTTAGATGCAATTCATTCTCTAGCTAAACGATATGGAATTGTTAGCCCTTATTCTTCCATGTTAGTATTAGTGAACGATGAACAAAGACGATTACTCAAAGAAGCAGAAGCACAAAGCGATCGCTTTGACCGTAAGATAGAGAATGGTAAAGAAGACTTGACAAAACCTAATAATCCCCTCAAAGTTAGCACACCTGAACCGTCTGGAGGTTGGATTTTAGGTGTAAGTGTAATAGCTGTATTGATTTTTGTGAAAAGGCGATCGATTAATCTCAAACTCCGAAATCAGTAAAAGCGATCGTCATTGCGAGGAATGAAGTAATATTACTTCCTCGCAATCGTCAATAACAGATAATTATACCAAATCCTGTTTTGTTACCACCCTTATAAATTAGTCCGCGCAGGCGGACTTTGCTTGTATAGCCGCGACTTCCAGTCGTTAGGGCAAAAGGCGAGTTTGAAATGAGGATCTAGTATTATACCTGATTTATACCAATTAAATAAAGCAATGGATGCAAGCTACAAAACCCAGATTTCTTAATTTTGAATTGAGAATTTTGAATTGGTATTACTTACCCTTTCAGTACAAGCTTTTAACTTTTCAGCTAAAACCTCTACATGAGGTTCGGACATAATACTATCATGGTTGCCGGGGATATCATGAATTTCTAAACCACCAGCAGCTACTTCCTGCCACTTTTTGAGATAATTAGCACATTCTTTAGGTTGATCAACTGCGCGGAAAAATACTACTTTACCTGGATAGACTTTTGGACAATAATTTCTGTAAGCTTGAAGAATTGCATCTCTAACTGCTAAGTTGCGGAGTGCTTGGGGTAAAGGAAGATTCCATTTGAGATAAAATTGATATATACTTTCTTCGATGCGACTTTGAATTAAGCGATTAATCTTTTCCCCTATCGAGAAAGTAAAAAATTGGTTACGATGACGTTTAATCGTATCAATTAAATGTCTTGTAGATTGATGGAGACGAGATTTTATTTTATTCACAGATAAAGATTCTACAGGTGTATTTAATTGAGATGCTAGTTTGGGTGGGTAGGCATCAAAAATTGCTAGTAATTCAACATTTTCTCCTTGTGCCTTCAACTGTTGTGCCATTTCAAAAGCTATCATCCCTCCTGCACACCATCCCCCTAATAAATAGGGTCCCGTTGGTTGAACAGTTTGTATTTCTTTAATATAGTGAGATGCCATGTCCTCAATACAATTATGAGGAGGTTCTTTCCCATCTAAACCCCGTGCTTGTAAGCCATAAATTGGTTGGTCAGAAGGCATTTTAGATAGTAGATTACGACTGTGAATCAAACCTCCATAGATAGTATGAATATAGAAAAAAGGCGGTTTTGAACCATGAGGTTGAATCGGCACTAAGGAAGACCAAGAAGTTGAAAATCCTTCTTGTCGAAGTAAATTAGCTACTTGTCTAATTGTAGGATATTGGAAGAGAATTGTAAAAGAAATGTTTTGATTAAATATCTTTTCTATTTGAGTAAATAGACGTACAGCTAGTAGTGAATGACCTCCTAAGTCGAAAAAGTTATCGTTTAATCCAATCGATTGAATACCTAAAATATTCTCCCAAATCTTTGTTAGTTGCAGTTCTAAGTTATCGGAAGAATTTGCAGGTTTTTCCGATTCCAATTTGGTAACATCTGGTGTAGGAAGGACGCGACGGTTGATTTTACCGTTAGGAGTTAAGGGCAAAACATCAAGTAGTACAAAAGCAGAAGGAACCATATAATCTGGTAACTTTGATTTGAGGTACTGATGAAGTTGATTAATAATTACAGATTCATTTGAGGTAGGAACAATATAGGCAACTAATCGCTTTTCTCTAGGTATGTCTTCTCTGGCAATGACAACACTTTCGCTTACAGATGGGTGTTGATTTAAAATTGTTTCAATTTCTCCTAACTCAATCCGAAAGCCACGAATTTTTACTTGGAAATCTTTCCTACCTAAAAATTCTATTGTTCCGTTAGGTTTTAATCTTCCTAAATCTCCGGTGCGATAGATTCTTTTATTCCCATCTTTCACATCATCTAGAAATGCTGCTTTTGTCAGTTCTGGTTTTTGCCAATAACCTAATGCTAAATGAGGACTTCTGATGGCAATTTCTCCGTATATATCAGTTTGGTTTCCTACTTCATCTAGTAATAGAATTTCTGTGTCTTCAAATGGATAACCAACTGGTACAAGCTTTTGATTAATCTGTGTTTGTTTATTAATCAGGTATTGGAGATTAAAAGAAGATTCTGTAGAACCTAGACCATTGACGAAGATACATTCGTCAGCAAAGTATTTTTGATAATATTCTACATCTGTTTTAACAACTTCTTCTCCTCCTAAAACTACTAAACGCAGTTGGGAAAGTTTTGTTTTTTCTAATGTCTGAATAAAGTATCGATAAACTGTGGGGGTAGAGTGATAGATAGTAATTTCCTGTTCTTCTAACCAATTAGCTAAATTAGCTAGACCTTCTTCTTTAATGTCGAATGGGTAGAGAGTAGCACCGTTCAAGAGGGCAGAAAAGATATCTATAACTGCGGCATCGAAGCTATAAGATGAGAATAAAGTTAATTTGTCATGGGATGAAATATGCAAATTATTGGTATAGTTTCTGATAAAATGTAGGACGTTGCGATGATTTTGGTACACTCCTTTGGGCTGTCCTGTAGAACCAGATGTGTAGAGAATGTAAGCGATAGTATCTGCTGAAATTTCTCGATTAATCTCTGCCACTAAATTATTAATCTTGATGTCACTAATATTCATAATTGGCAGTTTTCCACCAGTCAGATTTTGAGCCTGTACTAAATTTTTACTGTTTGTTAAAACTACTTGAGCAAGAGAATCTTCTAAGATATATAAAACCCTTTCTTGGGGATATTTGGTGTCAAGAGGAATATAGGTTAAACCAAGTTTGAGAACTCCCAAAATAGCCGCTATCATTGGGGCATCATGTTCAAATAAAAGGGCAATTTTAGATTCTGCTTTGAGATTTGTTTGCAGAAGTATTTGGGCTATCCTATTGGCTTGCAGATTTAATTCTTCATAAGTCCATTGATAATTTTTGGTTTTAACTGCTATATTTTCAGGATATTTTTTAACTTGCTGTTCAAACCTGGCTGAAATTGATTGTTCAATCTCTGATTTGGGAAATTCATGAAAGCTATTAGTGGGTTGGATCAGATTTCGACGGTGTGATAATTCGTAACGTTCAGATTGAGTTAAAAGTGGGATAGTAGCAATATTTGCTTCTGGATTTGTAGCAATTCCTTCTAATAATCTCTGTAAATGTAATGACATCCACTGAATTGTATCTGCATTGAAAAGGAGGGTATTGTAGACTAATTGCAGATGCAAAGTATTATTTTGTTCTCGAATATAAAGAGATAAATCAAATTTAGAAGCAGTTTCTAAAACTGCCACAGGTTCAACTTTTAAACCATTCAATTCTAGGGAATCGCTGGCTAAGTTGACCATATTAAACCAAACTTGGAATATCGGAGTGCGGCTTAAATCTCTTTCTGGTTGGAGTTGTTCTACTAACTTTTCATAAGGTAAATCTTGATGGGTATAAGCTTGTAAACAGACCTGTCTAACTCGACTTAATAATTCTACAAAACTAGGATGACAGGCTAAATTAGTACGCAAAGCTAAGGTATTGACAAAAAAGCCAATTAATGCCTCTGTCTCTGTGCGATCGCGTCCGGCGATTGGCGTTCCTACTATGATATCTTCTTGTCCACTGTAACGGTTAAGTAATATCTTAAATGCT
>DATGXQ010000043.1:0-5679 GCA_035298905.1 Nostocaceae cyanobacterium
GTCTCACCTCTGGAGAGTCTTTTCTTTGCCAATACGAATCCCCCATTTCAACAAAAAGCCCCAGGAATAAATTCTTTTTCCTGGAGCTGCTATACCTGACCACTCTTCTATTGTTAATGAAAAACTATTAAATATCCCGTAAATCATCAGACATAAATTCTTGAATTATGTCTAAAAAATTGGTCATAAAATAATTAATTACTGCTATCATAAATTTCTTACAGCAGATTTCAGGTAAATGATGTACAAATTTTAAAAACAAAGCCATGTACCAAGAGACTTTCAACCCTGTTTCCTGTTAAGAGTTCCCTGTTCCCTGCTGTATAGATTTTTATAAAAATCAAACTGTGATAAATAAGTGAATTTGAAAATAGTCTAAATATAGATTTTTCTAATAAAATTTGTATCTGATAAATAATTGAACAACTCTTAACTATAGGAATCCGGTTTGATTTTTGAAAAAAAAATCAGTACAACTCGTTCTCTCTTCCCTGTTCCCTGTTAAGAGTTCCCTGTTCCCTTGCCTACAGAATTAATCTCACAACTCAAATCGGACTGCTATATAAAGAATAAAAAGATATAATTCAATTTATTATGTCTAGTAAAACGATAAAAAGCACTTGATTTTTAGTTTTGGATCATTAAAAATAAAAACATCATGTTCCAGGCATGATTGTAGCCAATAAAGTGACAGAAGCCCTTAAACATGTCCGCCTTAGCGGACATTTTTATTTATAAAGACTGTTTTAAAATAATGGGTGTTTAAATACCCGACTTCTTGAAGAAGTTGGTAATCTAGTTATTGAAAAATTGATGGCATATTTGAGGATTGATGATGATTTGTAAAATATGGGCATAAATATTTTAATTATGACCAACCTGTAATTGATGCAAGCAATATAAACTGTAATGTCAATAAATTATTTTCTCTGTTTTATCCTAAATAGGGAAATAAAAATCCCTATTTACCCATTACATCGCCTAATAATGAGTTTTCAAGCTAATAGTAGAACTAGGGACGTTTTATAGAATAAATCGACATCTTACAACTAAGAAAATCGCAAATAAAGCAATTTATTAACAAAAATCACCAGAATTAATTCCTGTATTTATGTCTGTAGATTTTTGTAATAACACTTGATTTTAAGACCTCAATTGACAAGAATAGAATAAGCATCTGAATAGTTATTACCCAAAAGGTAATAATTACTCCTGAAGTTATGTCCGCGTCAGCGGACTTTTTTTATATAAGAATACAGGAGTCATATTTAGATTTAGCCAGAGCGAACCACCACTCTTGACTGCTGACTTCTGTATTCTTGCACGAGGATTAATAACTGCCAGCCCAAGTTATCCATTTATGGGATAAACCAATATGTAAAATTCTGCCAGTTATTTCTAATTCGCTAACCATTGCTTCAGCTAGGTTTGTACTGCTGAGTTCTGCTTCATTCAGGTTGCTACCCATTAAATTGGCTTGAAAGAAATCAGCACCACTGAAGTCAGCACCACTCATTTCTGCTTCGCTGAGGTTAGCATTTTGGAGATTGGCTAAAATTAAATTTGCACTTCTTAAATCTGCACGAGTCAGATTAGTTTCTTGGAGGTTGGCTTGAATTAAATCCGCACCAATCAAGTTTACTTCACTTAAGTTCGCACCTTGTAAATTAGCCCCACTTAAATCCGCATTTGTCAAATTAGCGCGAGAGAGATTACAACCACTTAAGTTAGCTTGACTGAGGTCAGCACCGCTCAAATCAGCAGCAGCTAGATTTGCACCTCTTAAATCTACATGATTTAGATTGGCTTTATGCAGATTACCTCCATTAAAATTCCGTTCTCCTGATTCATACAAATTCAGGAGTTTGTTAGCATCCATTTTTTCACCTCATCATGTTTACTGGTGAGTGATTGCACAACTCCAATCACACCACGAAGGAAGAAGCAGAGGACGCAGGGAAAAAAATCAGGTTTAAAACTTTGATCATGTTGTAATCTTATTGTGCTAAAGGTTTTCAAGTTTTGAACCTTTATTTAATGGAAATATACTTAAATATCCCCCCTGCGATTGAAATAGCCAGCTAATAGTAGAAGTTACCTAAAACTAGAGATAGATAGCGATCGCCTATTGGACTGGTGTTAAGATGGAGGAGCGATCGCCTGGTGAATCTTCAAAAATAGCCCCTCGTCGAATTAAATCACGCTCTAAACCTTCTGAAATTCCTATATTATCCTTAGTAGCAAAGCTCAGGTTTGCATTACTAAAATTAGTATGTCTGAAAACAGTCGAGTATCTGACTCTAAAAAACATATTTTTTACAACGTAACTAATTCATCTTCTGGGAAAATTGCACCACGACGTTCTAAATCAAATTTTATTTCATCAGTTAGTCCGATATTATCACCAAACAAGGTATTTCTGACAGTTGCGCTGTTAAAGTTGGCGTTGCTTAGATTTGCACCAGTGAGATCGGCATAATTTAAGTTAGCATTTACTAAATCAGCATTTGTTAAAATGACATTTCTCATGTCAGCATGACGCAAATCAGTGTCCATCAATAAAGCATGACTAAAATCGGTATTCACTAAATAAGCACGATTGAGGTTAGCTTGTTGTAAGTTAGCATTTCTCAAATTTGCTCTACTTAAGTCTGCACGTCTCAAGTCTGCTCCTATTAAATTAGCACGACTTAGGTTAAAGCCTCTAAGATTACAGCCTACTCCTTTAACGCTGAATAAATTAGCACCGGCGAAATCTTCTCCTGGGTTAAGTCCAGAAGTTTTTACTAATTCTGACAGGCTTTCCGTGTTGGCTTCTAAAAGTTGTTTAATTGGGGGAATCTTTTCTTTACAGGTCAATTTTTCTGTTGTTTCTCGCTGTTGGGTAATACGCTTTTGTTCACTCCAAGCAACAAAACTAATACCTGCAATAAAACATAAAATGATGGTCAGTTCTGAAGGATTTCCACCAGTTAGCAGTAACATAACTAAAAATGCAGTACCAACTTGCACAGTTTGCTTAATTAAGGAATTAAAACTGGCTTTGGATTCTTCATAAATACTTGTCTGTTGGTGGCTATTTTGTGTCATATCAGGTTTGACTATGTTTTAATAGGGAACACAGAAATATATAATGGAAATTTTCAAGTCAGATATAAAACATGTTTTATTACTGACTGCTGATTACTACTTTGAGCTATGGTTTGTTTAAAGTTTTTAATTCTGCCCAAAACCGCGCTATGATGCGTCCAGCGATAATGATCCATAACAGAAAGTCTGATGCTACAATCACAAAACAAGCGTAACGGGAAGCACCGAGAGCATTTTCTTGTAAGCAAAAATGAAAGTTGGAAAAGTCTTTACCAAAAATAATTTGACCGATTAAATTAGGAATTGTCAGGAGAATGATAAGGGCGATCGCATCCTGAATCGAAGCATAAACTGTTCTCCCTAATTGTCCCATTAAGCCGTAAAATATCTGATCTATAAACTCTAATAGGTTAGTTACTAGGAATTTGGCACTTTTCCCTAATTTTGTATTGGCTAAAGGTGACTCGGATATTGTAGTAGATGTTGTTGATGACTGGGGATTAGATGGCTGACTCATATCTCTAAAATAATTGGCTACAAAGTTATTGTATAAGTGAGGACATCTCTAGAAGCGATCGCGTCATCTCATTACTTAGTAGCTGATTTCCCTGATTGTTGAGATGAATATGGTCTTGATACAAGGTTTGTGGCTGGGGATTGTTTTGAAAAATTGGTAAAAAATCAATATAAGTTATTCCCTTTGCTTGTGTGAAATCTCGCAAACGCTGACGGGCAACAATTTCATAATCACGGGGGCCACTTTCGTCCAGTTCTCGCAGTAAGGGTGTCATCGCTAACAAAAATTGTGCTTGATTTTCTTGCGCTATGGTGTGAATTTGACTAATCGCTGTGAGGATTATTCCCACGCGATCGCCTCCTTCTTGATACAAAGGCTGCATTTCGGCTATGGGCTTGGGTTTTGTAGCGTAGCGTTGCCAAACTTCAATGATGGCTAAAGGCGGTTTTTGATCTGGATAGTTGCGATCGCGTCCCACTGGTAGGGAAGTCGGCGCAATGCCAAATAAATCGTCAGTATTAATTAGTAACACTACCACTTGGGCATTAAATGTGCCAAACTTCTTTAAATAAGCTAGTTCATTGCGGGGACTCCAAGAATTAGCAGAAGCATTCAATACTTCAAATTTCTGGTAATTACTGAGTTTTTCTTGCTCTAATTTATTCTTTAATAAACTGGAGATTGTATTTGCCTGATCTGTCCACCAACCACCATTGGCAATAGAATCACCCAAAATTAAAACGCGCAATGTGGCAGATGCGGGGATTTTCTCGATTGGTTCACTCCGCATGGAATACTCATTGATGACAATGCGATTACCAAAACGGCGCGTTTGTTGATTTGGTGCTAATAAATAACCGATTTGCTGATCAGGAATATAAATCAGTGGATTACCAAAGCCAAAGCGCGATCGTAATCCCCACTCTATCACTACCAATAATCCTACTAAGGCTACAATGGTAATTAAGATTAACTTCACTTGCACTAATCCTCATAAACAGCTTAAAATCTATTAAGTCTTGTTGCATCCAAGAATATATTGAACTTGCCAAGGATAAAAATAGGTAGTTTATAGCGGCTGCTGTTTAAATGCAATACTAGACCAACAGCATAAAGATTTTGGGTAAGCATTCAGCCAGTATCAGGTATGATAAGTAATCAGGCAGAATAAATTACACAAATTCTTTTACTGTTCCCTGTTAAGAGTTCCCTGTTCCCTGTCTCCATATGTGAATTTAATTTTGCACGACTGCCTATAACCTTGTATGGGTGGGTGTAGAAACCCGTCCTGACGATAGCTCACGATTTCAGTTTCACAACTTTCAACTGGACTTGCAACTTGTATGCTAACCAGTAGCAAACCGCTATAAATCATTACCCTCAATGAGAGCTATAAAATTACAGCAGGGAACAGGGAACAGGGAACAGGGAACAGAGTTGAAAGTCTTTTGGTATATGGCTTTTGTCTTAATGTTTGTACCTCATTTACCCGAAATCTGCTGTATATTCTCATCTACCAGTCAGCCTTCTACTTAGTTATATATATGCAGCCCTTAAAAATTTCTACTGGCTATCACTCAGACAAAAATGAACAAAATTCCCAAAAATTAAAAGATTCAATAGCAAACTACTAATCGGATCAATCTTATGCTTAATACAAGCAGACTAGCAGCTTTCTGATAGAGATCGTTGCAAAATTTAAAAACTATCTGCAAGAGAATTTAATATCATCAGCAAATAGAAGGACTAAAATCGAAACGGACAAATTAGCACTGTAACAAAGGAGGCTTACAAAGCTATGTCCGACCTAAACCGAGGGATTATGAAATTTGCAGGTGCAGATTCACCTAGAGTAGTCACTATCTCTACTGTGCTGTTGCTAGGTTCGATCGCAGCACTCATTATCTGGGCGTTGCAAGCCGCCTATGCGTTAAACTAGATCCAAGATTGAGGGTTGGGGACGCGGAGAAAAGAGACGCGGTGACGCGGGGACGCGGTGACGCGGAGAAAAGAGACGCGGTGACGCGGTGACAGAAAAGATTATTACTTCTCCCCTCTCCCCTCCCCGCGTC
>DATGXQ010000044.1:0-7361 GCA_035298905.1 Nostocaceae cyanobacterium
TACCATTCTTTGTGTTAATCTTGAATGTGGGGAAGAAAAGACACACATTAAAGTGTGTCTTCGCCAGATTGACAATTAGGTAATTAAGCGAGATGTAACGAAGTAAACAATCAAATACTATTTAGCCAACAGGATCAGAAACATTGGAAAATAGATTACTTGGAACACTATCAACTGTTTTGAGGATATCTAACAAAATACTAGCTTCAACACCATTTTGGTTAGAGATAGCAGCACCAGTAGTAGTACGTTCAACAGGTGCAGATTGAATGGGCATTCTTGTTTTCATGATTTATACTCCTAACTTAATTTTGGTCTAGTAGTGGGTGAATTACTCAACTTGAAGTAGGGCAATTACCATTCTTTGTGTTAATCTTGAATGTGGGGAAGAAAAGACACACATTAAAGTGTGTCTTCGCCAGATTGACAATTAGGTAATTAAGCGGGAACTAACAAAGTAGATACAGTGGTGTAAACTATTTAACCTATTAAAGTAAAGAGGCTACACCTTTAGCTACTGTTGGACCATAAGTCTTGACTGCGTTCCAAGCATCACTCAAAACATCACGCCATCCACTGGCATCAACACCATTTTGGTTAGAGATAGCAGCACCAACGATAGTGCGCTCAACAGGTGCAGATTGAATTGGCATTCTTGTTTTCATGATTTATCTCCTGATTTGTTTTTTTTGTTGGTTTACCGTTCACATACTACAAAGGTCGTGGTACGTGTCCGGCCTGTATAGGTACTGGCATTTGTGTCCTCCTGTTATGACCAAATTATTCCTATTTGATACTCATCGGCTGGATATATATTTCTAGCTGCCTCGATTAATGCCTGATGATGTTCGTGATACAAGAAGAATTTTGTTTTACTTTCTCCTAGAACTATTTGTTGCATTATTACTACCAATTTACTGACAAAATCATACCTGTTTGCCGCGTTACTTAACTCTATTAAGTACTTGTGGTCTTTTTGCTTGTCTAATATTTGTTCAGTAAGTTTCTTAATTTGGGGTATAGCATCTTTGATATTTTGATCATAATTTTTCTCAAAGGGAGTTTGATTTTTTTGATCCTTTTTTGGTTCGATAGATTTTAGCCACGAGTTGATTACTACTCGCAATTTAGTACGTACTGCTTCTGGATCAGCCAGAATTTCTGGCTGAGTATTATTAGTTTCTTCAAGTCTTTGGTAAATACTCATGATTCTTACTCAGTGCTGGATTTATTTACTGGCAGGAATTATCAATCGTTTGAGTGGATGCACAATTATCAGGGAAGTTAGTTAATCCTAACTTTATAACAGTCCACACATAGCTAAACACGCCATTGAATTTGCAGAGAATATATGACAAACACAAGAATCATTCGCAGTTAAAAATCTCATTGGACTGTGATAGTTTGCTCCATGACGTAAATTCATTATCAGATTTAATCTGCTAGAGGCATGAAGAATATCCACAACTGTATTAGGCTGTTCATTGTTCTTATAATCAATCCAACCTTTGGCATTTCTAGAAACGGGTAGAGCCTGTTTTGGGAGTTTCATAGTTAATCATCCTGTGAATTTTTACTGGTCTGTGATTAGCACAGACCACTAGGTTTGCAATCAAATTTAGTTGCCGTAAATTTTTAAAATATTCCACAGATTGCTGGCAATTCCACTAGCATCAACACCGTACTGATTTGACATAGCCGAAGTGGTAGAAAGACGTTGAACAGGTGCAACTTGTTTTGGTAATTTAGACTGGTTTGAGAGTTTCATCATCGTTTTTCCTTATTAACTAAATTGATTGACAATCATCAAAAACTGTAAAGCTAAAATCTCAGTTATTTAGTGGGCAACATCCCAAAGTCTTGGTGTACCCAGTGTTACTGGCATGATATCGCTAACATCAATGGTGAATCGCAAAACTCTTTTGGCGCGGCGATCGTTTTCTGGATCAAAGAACTTAATTTTCACATCCCAACAATCAGAATCCTTACGACAGAAAGGACTGCGTTCTACTTCAAAGCTGTCCAACTGCATGGTTACACCTTGAGAATTACCAGCACTTGCCCAAGAACGACTCTGGTTACTCAGAACCTTGACTAAGCTATCTGCATATTGAAAGACATTAGTCGCGGCATAATTTTGTGCCCTTTCTTGAGAAGTTTGTCCTAAATTGCGGAGATCGTAGTAAATTCGCATCAGGAAATTCCTCAGAGAATATTTGATCTCTTCCTCCCTTTCGGGTGTGAGATCAGGGGGTGGGGTTTGATCATGTATTGCCTGCATCACAGCATCAATTAGTTCGTTCACCTTCCAACCATACATACCGCGAGTGTTTAACGGTTGGATCACAGGAACAACTTGACCAGAAAATAGGGTGACAGTTTTACCAGTCAAAACTGCTGGTATTGAAACTCTCTCAACATACTTCTTGTTATTTTCGTCTAGAACCTGCCCTGACAAGAAATCTCGCAAAGATGCATAAACTGTTGAAGCAAAGGGAGCTTGAGGCTCAATAGCATAAATTGGGGTGAGTTCTAGATTTAATGTCCAAATTAATGAGGCTGCTTCTGAGATGTTGTCGCCTTGTAAATACCTTGCCATCTGTCTAGCATCGTAGGGATTAGCCGGGACAGCAAAAATCCCAGGACGAGGAGGAACAGAAGGATTTTCTACTTCTTCCCCTGTATCTGACCACACCATTGGCATAAGTTGCTTGAAGCTATCTCGACGAGCCTCTGTAGCAAAGTCATAGCCAACTGTCCCCAATGCGTAGACTAGCGAAATTGGTGCATTACTAGGGGTTACGCCTGAGACTGATACGCCAGTGTTGCAACCACAGTTCCCAGAAGGAACTACGGAACTAGGAGCGGTATTCATAGTCATTCCTTGATGTGTATTGGTAATTTGTACTTGTGATGTCAAGGCTGCCGATGGTTCTATATCAGAGGCAAGTGAAGGGATAGCTTCTGGTGCTAAATCAATTTCATTAGCTTGGACAGTTGCCTCACCAATGTAGGGAGTTTGATTAGACTCCAAAATAGTTTCTTCTAAAGATTCATCAGACACTGGTTTTTTTCCTCCTTGGGCAATGAGGGCATAAGCCCCTAGAATGTCTAAACTTCCTACTAAAAAGCGGCGACAATCTTCAACTACTTGTGGGTTACAAGGTGTAGCACTTTTTAAGATGGCGGCTCGAATCGCATGGGGGTCTAACTTACCTGCTTGTTTTAGCTGAATGCTCAGTAGTAAACCCACAATGCCAGATACAACAGGAGTGGCAAAGCTAGTACCGCTTTTAATGGCAGTACCTCCCCCTGGTGCAGCCCCTAAAATTTTGTCCCCAGGTGCAAGAATGCCTTGAGTTTGATAAGCATTACCCCAATTACTAAAATCAAGAGGTAATCCTTGGGCATTCATCGCACCCACAGCTAAAACAGCAGGTAAAGCAGCAGGTACATGAATACATGAACAGGCATTATTACCAGCAGCAGCCACAACTAAAACGTTGTTTTCATGACAAAACTGAATGGCCTTAGTCAGAATGGGGTCAGCTTCACCAGAAAAACTTTTTTGACCACCACTAATATTGATGACATTAGCCCCCTGTTCCACGGCTTGGTTAATTGCTCGTGCTAGATCAATTTGTGAAAGTGAATCCCGACGGTGATCAGAAAACACGGGAATAACTAAGCCACGACAATTAGGTGCAATACCCTGTACAGGACTGGAACTACTATGTTGACCAAAGATTACGCTAGTAATGTGTGTTCCATGACCTGACATCGAGCCACTGCCAGCATTATCAGACACCAAACTTGGTAATCTAGTAATATTGGCATTCTCAAAACAAGGGTGAGATTCATCAACTGGCCCATCCAACACTGCAATGCAAACACGCGGGTCGCCCAGAGATTCAGCCCAAAGCGATTTGAGTCCAGTCAATGTTGAAATGTCTGTAAAACCGCCTGTTTTAGTTGTTATGTCAGGAATCTCAAACGCCATGAGCAAACCTCTACTGCTGGATTTTTTTTGGCCAAGAACTAAAGTTAGAACACTGGCTTGGCTGAAAAAAGCACTTCACCATTGATGTAGACTCGCTACGATGAATTGCTACTTGTATGTAGTTGGGTTGATAGAACGATAGTTTTAATAAGCAAATATACTGTTTTAGTATCGTTCCAAGCAACTTCATACATTTAAAAGTTCCTGCTTGAGTTCAGATGTGAATTGGCTGTGTTTGGGTCTTTGCCTTTCACCTATCGGGTTCTTTCAGGAACTGAATAGATTGTGCATCAGCTACCAAGTGAAATCAACAGAAGTTTAGGAACTTAAGTGCTAACTTAAAAATTTTTCCTGTTAATTCCTCAAATCTTTGATTGATAAGACTTTTCAGCTACAAAAAACCTCAAAAATAAGTTTATTGGCTTGTCTTAACTTCGGCACTCTAACTTATTGCCAGCAAATTTAAAAGTAATATAATCATCATTATTGTCCTCAAAAGATTTGATTGGTAAGACAATATATGAAGTATCCTGTTCAGAATTTTAACTCTAAATCATTCTTTACCATTTGGTTGAACTAAATATGTTACTATACAAATAAACTATCTTAATGTAAGTTTTATAGAAAAACTGCATGAGCTAGTTACAGTTGTATACCACCTATTTATAGTGACCAAAGTTGAATAAAATATAGTTGTTAATTAGACAATAGAGTCGAGTCAAAAATTAGATATCCATCTGAATCTTGTTGGAAATTTAATAACTCTTTGGACTACTTCACTTGATTTAATAAATCTTTGATTGTCTAAGCAACTATATTATATATATTTTTCATAATCAAAACATTTTGCGCTTGTAAAGATAGATACCCTAATATTAGTGTTGCTGATAAAAATATCAAGTATTTCTTGATTTTATTGAGTTAAATCTCTCATTAATAAATAATTTGATTGTCATATTATATGGTGTATAGAAATATTCACCCATTTTCTGCTTTCATCAACCAGTCAATACATTTCATAATACTGCCATATTAATTTGAATACATCTGAAATTTAATAAATTTTAGATAATTACAAACTCTAGTAAAGGGGCAAATCTCTTTTATATGCTATTAGACAAACGCAAGTCAGGAATTAAAGTACCATTTTTACTTTTTCCTACTCTTACTGCAAGCGTATTAGGTATTGATTAAGTCTTTATATTTAATACGTGTTTTCCATTGAAACAGTGTTTTTACCAAGTTCTAATAACGTAACCATGACTAAACAGAAATCTACCAGAAGACGGGGTGTTATTCTTACTAAAGTGGGATTCCAAAAACTGCAAGCAGCAAAAGAAAAATTGGAAAGTGAGAATAACTTTCATAAACGTTATACTCTACAAGATTTAAGTTTACTGATTGGGTTAGATAGAGATACCCTTGTCAAAGTTTTCGGTTGTCAAGTGGGAGTTGATAGAAAAACTCTTCATTCCTGCTTTCAGGCTTTTGGTTTATTACTAGAACCAAGTGATTATTCTTTACCTCTTCTTCCTAATTCGGGAAGAAGAGATGACAATAATATTTTGAATCAGTCTTTAGATGCTAAACAAGATTGGAGTGAAGCACCTGATGTCTCAACTTTTGTGGGGAGAGAGGCTGAGTTAGCAACTTTACAACAATGGATTTTAAACAATCACTGTCGTTGCGTAATGCTATTAGGTATGGTTGGGATGGGCAAAACTTACTTGTCAGTGAAGTTGGCCGCAAGAGTACAAAATGAGTTCAAGTTTGTAGTTTGGAGAAGTCTTAGTAATGCTCCAAAGCTCAAGAATTTATTATTAGATATTATCTCTAGTATATCCCATGAAAATGAAGCAAGTTTACCAAAAACTGTACACGGAAGAATTTCCATCCTACTTAGTTATTTACAAAAATATCGCTGCTTGTTAATCTTGGATCATGTTGATAAAATTTTACCAGGTAGTGCTTGTAGTTCTAAATATTATCGTTCAGGCTATGAGGAATATGGTCAATTTTTTATGCAACTAGGAGAAATATGTCATAATAGTTGCTTAATCCTGACGAGTAGGACAAAACCAAAAGAAATGGGGCGACTAGCAGGAGAATTTCTACCAGTAAGATTAATGCAACTTAAAGGTTTACAAGTTCCAGACGTGCAAGAAATTTTTAAAGCAAAAGGTTTATTTTCTGGTGCGATCGAAGAATGGAAGCAGCTAGTTAAGATATATGTAGGTAATCCTTTGGCTTTGAATATTGTAGGGACAACTATTCACAAACTATTCGATGGGCAACTGGCCGAGTTCCTCAATCATAGTACTGTAGTCTTTGGAGAGATTTACCATATTTTACAAGAAGAATTTCAACGTCTATCAGACACGGAGAAACAAATTATTAAATGGTTAACAAATCAACATAAACCAGCTTCTTTGTTAGAATTACGTGAGCAGATGTCACCTCCTATCTCTCCACAAAGAATGTTAGAAGCTTTAGAAGCTTTACAAGAGCGATCGCTAATTGAAAAAGTGTCAGTTACACTAGAAGCAAGAAATACTACCTTATTTACTGTATCATCCATGGCGAAAGAATTTTATACAGGCCAGTTAACCAAGCTACCAATTAATTCTTCACTTACCTCAAAAAAACTTCTTCAGGACACAAATCATTGTACACAAGGTAAAAACGGAAATTTCGATTTAATTCTCCAAACCTGACTATTGTGGAACAACACAGTTAAATTATCGGCTATTTCAACATTTTAATTAATTTTTGTAAGTCTAGGTAGATGAATCAATTAATCGTCTTGTCTACTTTAGGTTTTCTTCACATTAACTTAGTATACTAATTATTTTAATCTGATAGAAAAACTTTTATTTCCTAATTCTACCCTATATTGATAATATTTCGGAAATGTCTAAACAAAATCCAAAATCGAATGACCAAGCTAATTGAATACGCAGAAGCGAGTGCAGAAGTCCGTGCAGTCTATGATGATATCCGCGCTACCCGTCAAACTGAATATATCAATAATTTCTGGAAGGCTTTAGCTAACCATCCTCCCACCCTCAAGCGCACTTGGGAAACTTTAAAGGAAGTCATGGCTAGTCCTGGGGAAATTGATCCTTTGGTGCGGGAGTTGATTTATATTGCTGTAAGTGCAACTAATGGCTGTGATTATTGTATTGCTTCTCATACCGCCGCAGCTCGCGCTAAGGGCATGAGTGATACTATGTTAGGAGAGTTGTTAGCGATCGCTGCTACTGCAAATATGACTAACCGTTTAGCTAATGGTTATCAAATTCCCATAGATGAAATATTTAAGAGTGAGAATTAAACAGCAATTCAGATTTAATATTCCAGC
>DATGXQ010000045.1:0-3650 GCA_035298905.1 Nostocaceae cyanobacterium
CTTCCCCCAAACAAAAATTGTCTTTTAATTTATCCGCACCATCAGGACATCTCCCTTCACACCTGTGGGCTGGCGAAAATCAGCTAGGTAGACACATGCGAATATTAACTGCTAAGTTGACAAATTGTTACGGTGAATTTAGTATTTCTTAATAATAGTTAGTACAGCAGGGAACAGGAAACAGGGAACTCTTAACAGGGAACAGGCTTGAAAGTCTCTTAGCACAAAGCTTTATTCCTAAAATTTGTACCTCGTTTACCTGGAATCTGCTTGATTTTGAATTTTGAATTTTGAATTTTGAATTTTAAACTATGGCCTCTGCTTATCTCTTGGTGTCTCATGGCAGTCATGATCCCCGTCCAGAAGTGGCTATGCAGCAACTAGCCAAGCTGTTAAGTGAGAGTTTGCCCAAGCATGAAAATTTGATTGGCACAGCTACCCTAGAAGTAAATCCCCAGCCTTTGTATATCCAGATTAAAGAGTTTGCTGACCAGGCTGTGGCTAGAGGATGCGATCGCTTGCTCATCTTACCTTTATTTTTACTGTCGGGAGTACATGTAGTAACGGATATTCCCGCCCAGGTAGCACAAGCACAACAAGCGATCGGGGAAAAAATCAGCATTGAAATTAAACCACATATAGGTAGCCATCCCCATTTAAGCCGATTCCTCACTCAAATCATCGCTAGGATGGAAGCAGAGGCCACAATTTTGTTAGCGCATCACAGCCGCCGTCTAGAAGCTCAACAGCAGACTGCAACACTAGCGGCTAACGTGGGAGCGATCGCTGCTTATTGGGGTCAAGCTCCCGATTTAAAGATGCGAGTTAGAGAGTTAGTCACCTTGGGATATCAACAAATTGCCATTTTGGCATATTTTTTATTCCCTGGTAGCATAACAGACGCGATCGCACAGGCAGTAGAAGAGTTAAAATTACAGTTTCCAGACATAACTTTACAATTAGCACCACCCTTGGGAGCAAGTGTAGAACTAGCTGCATTGATGGAAGAGTTAATCAAAAGAGAGGAAAAAATTTTTGGGTAAGGTTTATTTAGTCGGTGCTGGCCCTGGTGATCCCGGACTGATGACCCTCAAAGGCAAAGATTTATTAGCCTGTGCTAATGTAGTCATTTACGATGCTTTAGTCAGTCCGCCGATTTTGGCTATGATTAATCCCCAAGCCGAGCAAATCAACGCCGGGAAGCGGATGGGGAGACATTCCCTGCTGCAAGAAGAAACCAGCCAACTGCTAATAGAAAAAGCCCAAGAACATGCCATAGTGGTGAGATTAAAAGGTGGCGACCCCTTCATCTTTGGGCGGGGTGGTGAAGAAATGGCCGAATTAGTAGAAGCAGGTATTCCTGTAGAAGTAGTGCCAGGAATTACATCGGGTATTGCTGCCCCAGCCTATGCAGGTATACCATTAACCCATCGTCTATATAGTTCATCCGTCATATTTGTAACTGGACATGAAGCGGCAGGTAAGTATAGACCGAAAGTAAACTGGCAAGCGATCGCCCAAAGTGCAGAAACAATTGTAGTTTACATGGGCATTCACAACTTATCTTATATAGTAGAACAGTTAAGCATAGCTGGTTTGAGCTTAGATACACCCATTGCCTTAGTGCGCTGGGGAACTCGTCCAGAACAAGAAGAATTAGTAGGTCAACTGGGAACAATAGTAGAGCAAGTAGACAAAATAGGATTTAGCGCCCCAGCGATCGCCGTGATTGGTGCAGTAGTTGATATGCATGTGCTTCTCTCAGCTTGTCGTCCAGTTGGGGGATGAGGAGAGGGGTGATACCAATTCAAAATTCAAAATAGCCTTCGGCAAGGCTTCGCCAACAAAATTCAAAATGAAGAAGACCTGATTTGATAAGGGTTTGACGATTTATATCTGTTACATTCTTTTAGTGAATTGGTATGAGGGGAGAGGGCAGAGGGGCAGAGGTCTACTGGCAGAAATCCTAACGCTGACGCTGCGCGGGGGGCAGAGGGGAGAATTTACTTTGTCTTTCTTTGTCTTTCTCCGTGTCCCCGTGTCCCCGTGTCTCCGCGTCCCCGTGTCTCTTTTCTCCGTGTCCCCGCGTCACCAATCACACGATATGCTGAAAAATTGTTTTCATTAAATCACCTTGGCTAAAAGGTTTCACTAAATAGCCAGAAGCCTTGACCATCCTGATTTTAACCCTATCTCTTAATCTGCGGGAGGCGATCGTTAAAATTACAGGAGTATTTTTAAAATAAGTGTGTTTCCGTAACAAAGAACAGATTTCATAGCCATCTAAATTTGGCATCGTTGCTGACAAAATAATTAAATCTGGTTTAATGCTGATAATTTCCATTAACGCATTTACCGAATCTGTCATCCCCGTAAAAGTAAAAATATTTTCATCCAAAAAATTCTTTACTGTCTGCAATACCACCGCATCATTATCAATACAAAAAATCCTATAAGGCTTTCTAGGACTAAACTGTGAATCAGCTTGTGTAGAACCAACATTATTTACTTGATGTACTGATTGTTTTTGGTTAGCCGCTTGTGGTTGTGATTGTGGTTGTGGTGGTTGCTGCCAAAACTGCTGATATTGATGTGGAGTAGCTTTTACACCAGACTGGCACTGTTCCACCAATGTACGCAGATTCAAATAACAAAACTTAGGTAAATCATCTAAAAAACTTTCTGGGATAAACTCATAACTACCATCTTGTAACTTGAGAAAAGATTCCAACACTTCTAAAGCTAACTGTTCAACTAATAAAGCCGCTTGAATATGACTAATATACTTTTGGTTAACTAACCAACAAATCGCTAAATAATCTGGATTTGGTATACTTTTATTCTCAATCCCATTTTCAAAAATCAACTGTAACTGTTCATTAATACCACTAGGGATAGTAGAAACCTGCTGACTTAAACGCTGTAAATTTCTGTACAGAGGTTCAAACATTTTTTCTGAATAACAAGCGTAAATCAGCCTTCCCTCATCCAGATAGAAAGACCAAGCCCCAGAAGCACCAAATACCTGTAAACAACCAGTATTAGATTTACTGGTAATTTTTTTGAGCAGAGTTAAAGGTTGTAGTTTCTGAAAAAACCTGTATCTACTGATAGGAAGTGTTTTCATTAAAATTACTCAAATGTAGAATTTAAGATGAAATTTAGCGATTTAACTTAGTGTGAGTTTTAGTGTGAGTTTGGTTATGTCTACAAATGCAGATGTTACCAACTTTTAGCACCATTAGATATAACTCACGATAGTAGATTCACCCTAAAATTGCCAAATAGCAAAAACTGGAGATTATTGTTACTAGGAAATATAATGCCGAAAATTAGACTGACTTTCTGTATCTTTCATTAATCTAGTCCATTTCTCTCTTTCCTTCCTGGCATTTCTCTCCAGTTTGTCAAGTGTCAGTAATATCAACAAAAATTACTGTTATTGGCTTCTGTAGCTGTAAATAACAAATGGTATTTAGCTAATTATTTTCTGAGCAATTAGTCTAAATCCGTGCAAAAAATTAAAAGACTAAGTAAAAATCATCTGGAATAAATCAAGAAACCATAAAAGCCAATTGTGATACAGCAGGGAACAGGGAACAGGGAACAGGGAACAGGGAACAGGGAACAGGGAACAGGGAACAGGGAAC
>DATGXQ010000046.1:0-19843 GCA_035298905.1 Nostocaceae cyanobacterium
GATTGGATCAGCATTCTGACTTCTGACTCCTGACTCCTGAATTCTTACAAAGAATTATTAACGATAAATTGAAATTTTGATCAATATACTCTAACATTTAAGTTTTACTATACAGTACGAAAAAATTTGATGAATTTCTACCTATTGTTTAGCGTCGTTGCATCATTCGCATAAAAGCTGCACCAGTTGCTAAACCTGCCAATTGTCCCCAAAAACTCAAACTAAATTCATTGACTCCACCAGGAATATTTAAGCTACCAATTCCATGAAAAGCCTGTTGAGTAAACCACCAGAATAAATATAAAAAGGCAGGTAATTCCATAGGTATGTAAATAATTAATAGAGGTAAGATAGAGTCTATTTTAGCTTGAGGAAACCTGATCAAATAAGCACCTAAAATAGACGCGATCGCTGCATTTGCACCAATTATTGGTAGCTCTGAATTGGGAGCTAAAAAAATCTGTACCATGCCGGCAAAAACACCAGCAGCCAAGTAAAGGATTAAGTATTGTCTATGTCCTAAAATGCTTTCTACAGTTTTACCAAAGACCCATAAAAATAAGAGATTACTAATAATTTGGCTAAAACTACCATGCAGGAATAATGACATTGGTATGGCAATTAAACGCCAAAATACAATTATCCAAGCGGCTGAATTATAAAAAAGAGCATTTGTGATTGCTAAGTTGGTTTGCTGGGGAACTATCCCCCAAGTATTCACAAAACTCCCTAACTCACCAGTAAATCCTAGTTTTAGTTCCCAGAAAAATATCCCGATATTAATGCCAATTAACCAGTAATTAATAATTGGCTTTTTCCAACTGAGAATGTTATCACCGATAGGAATCATAATAAATTAGCCATTAGTTATTGGTTATTGGTCATTGGCTGTTGGTCAAGGCTATAATGCTTACTGTAGCTACATGTGTCCATTTTTAATTTTTAATTTTTAATTTTGAATTTTCCATGATGCTAGGAAACAAACTTGTAGGAAGATATGAAATTATTAACCTCCTGGGGGGAGGGGGATTTGGTGAAACTTATGTTGCTTGTGATACTCATTTGCCTAGTTCCCCTCAGTGTGTGGTCAAAAAACTCCAGCCACAATCTACCAATGCTGCAAATTTAGCCATAGCTAGGCGGTTATTTGATACAGAAGCACAGGTTTTACACAAACTGGGAACACACGATCGCATTCCTCAACTGTTAGCTTATTTTGAGGAGAATGCGGAATTTTACCTTGTACAAGAATTTATCGCTGGTCATGACTTGAGTCAAGAGTTAACCCCAGGAAAAACCCTGAGTCAAGCGCAAGTGATTGTTCTCCTCCAAGAAATTTTGGAAATATTAGACTTTGTGCATGAACAAAAGGTTATCCATCGTGATGTTAATCCGCGTAATTTAATTAGACGAGAACAAGATGGCAAGTTAATTTTAATTGATTTTGGTGCAGTTAAACAAATTGCTACTCAAGTTGTTACACCCACAGGACAAACTAAATTTACTGTAGCTATTGGGACACCTGGTTATATTCCTGGAGAACAAGCACAAGGAACACCAAAATTTAGCAGCGATATCTATGCAGTGGGAATCATTGCTATTCAAGCATTGACGGGACTATCACCAGATGAACTAGAAATAGATGCTGATACTAATGAAATTATCTGGCAAAATCGGGTTCAAGTTTCTCCAGAATTTGCCCAATTTTTAAATCAGATGGTCTGTTATGATTTTCGTCAACGTTATGCTTCTGCGGCTGTCGCGTTAAACGCATTACGAGAATTAAATCAGCCTCCAGGGGGAACAATTGCTGTTGCTCCGGCTGTTAATATAAATCACAATCAACCTGTTAAAGTTAAAAAAAATATATTTTGGAAGTTAGCATTAATTTTATTATTTATTGGTTTTCTGGGTACTGGTTCTGTTTTTCTGTTTCTCTATGTTAATGCCAATAATGCTATAGAATTAACTAAACAAGGTAATACATTTTTACAATTACAGCGTTATGAAGATGCACTAGCAGTTTACGAAAAAGCTGTAAATCTGAAACCAAATTATGCACAGGGCTGGTATGGACAAGGAAAAGCTTTATTTGCTCTGAAAAAATATCAGCCAGCACTTAACGCTTATGATCAAGCGATTCAAATACAGCCAGATTATTTAGAAGCTTGGACTGGTAGGGGTTTCACCTTGATCAACCTACAGCGTTATCAAGAAGCGATCGCCTCTTTTGATCGTAGTTTACAAATTAATAGCAAGTCCCCTGAAATTTGGTCAGCAAAAGGTGATGCTTTCCGTAGTTTAAATCAATATAATCAAGCAATTACAGCTTATGACCAAGCCATTGATTTACAATTAGATAATTATGAATTTTGGTATAAAAAAGCCTTGTCATGGCAGAGTTTAAAAAATTATGAGCAAGCGATAACAGCATTTAGCAAAGTTGTAGAATTAAAACCAGAATATGAATTAGCCTGGTATAACTTAGGCAATGCTCTAGTAAATTTAAACCGATATGAAGATGCCTTTCAGGCTTATGATAAAGCTGTACAAAATAAACCAAATTTTTCTGCCGCTTGGTTATCTAGAGGTAATGTTTTAATTACTTTACGCCGCTATGTCGAAGCGAATGATTCTTTTAATCAAGTGATTAAAAATAACCCAGATAATTATCAGGCTTGGTATAATAAAGGCTGGAGTTTACATCAAATGCAACGCTATCCAGACGCAATAGAAGCTTATAAAAAAGCAATTTCTTTAAAAAGAAATGATTATTTAGTCTGGTATAATTTAGGAAATGCTGAATATAACTTAGGCAAATATACAGAAGCAGTTGAGGCTTATAGTAAAGCGGTACGTTATCAACCAAATCACTATGAAAGCTGGTATAGCCGAGGTAATGCTTTAGGAAATTTGCAAAGATATCAAGAGGCGATCGCCTCCTACGAACAAGCACTAAAATACAAATCCGATTATCAAGCAGCACAGGAGGCACTAAACCAAGCCAAAACTAAACTCACATTTCAACCAAATTCTGTAATTGTCCCAACTATTCCAAATAATTGAGTTCTCATCTATAAATAGCTATGATTACAGCAGGGAACAGGGAACAGGGAACAGGGAACAGGAAACAGGGAACAGGAAACAGAGTAGAGACGTTCCATGGAACGTCTCTACAAGGGTGGGAATTTCTATTCTGTATTCCATTGACATATAAACTGCCGTAATTTAGCCTAAAAACGAATATTTACCTCCTGTAAAGAATTTCCTGGCTCAGAATCCCAATTAAAACTTTGGTAACGATTTTTTTGACGAGCAGCAATTATTTTTTCTTGATTTGCTTTTTGTGCTTGCTCACGTAAAGACAACTTTTGTGTGTATTCTCGGACTTTAACTTGAGCTTGAGCATAAACCTCGCTATCTTTGGGAATTTTACGCAGTAATTTTAAAGCACCATCAAAATCACCAACAGCAGCTTGTCTATAGGCTTTATTTAAAAAATAGCCAGAGCGGATTTGTTTTTTTTGATTATATTCTGCTAATTTTTTTTGCACAATTTCCCCTGCATAACTTTCTTTGGGAATTTGTTGTAAGTATGCTAAAGCTGCTGTAAAGTCCCGATTTTCTGCTTTTGCATAGGCTTTATTTAATAAAGCTGTAGCTTTGGCTTCTAGGTCAGCTTCTGCTTTATTAACCAATTTATCTGTTTTTTCCTGCCAATATGCTGTATCTGGAACTTGGGGAACAGTACGTAAAGCATGTGACCATTTCCCTTGTTGCAAATCTTCTTCAGCTATTAAATACTTTTCTGTATCTGCTTGTAATTGCTCCTGCCATTCAGCGATAGAAGCTTGTGCTTCTGGATAAACATTACTATCAGCAGGAATAGATTTAGCTAGATTAATCGCTTGTTTTAAATCCCCTGCTTGAGATTTTTGTACAGCTTGGTAAAAAACATCTGTTTCGGAAGGACTAGGAGAACTATTAACTAACGAATATGCTCCTAAACCAATTAAGATCCCATTAATTATTAGTCCTATTTGTAGTCCCGCTAATAATGGTGATGGCTTGTTTTGTTCATCTTCAATAGATGCGGCTGTGGCAATATTTTTACCTGGTTGATTTTCCATTTTCATCTGCTTGATGACCCGTAGGACTTCATGAGCAGATTGGAAGCGGTCTTGATAATTGTAGCGAATCATTTGACTAAGAATTGATGCTAAATAATCGCTAACTGATATATGGTCATGCCTCCAAACAATTTCATTACTTACAGCATCAATTTGTAATTGTAGAGGTGCTAATCCTGTTAAAGCTTGAATGGCAATTATTCCCAAAGCATATATATCACTGTTGGGTTTACTTTGCCCAATAAATTGTTCTGGGGGAATGTAACCTAATGAGGTGACAGGAATTTGCGAAATTGGTAATTCAGTGTCAGAACTAAAATCAATGGGCTGAATTGAACCAAAATCAATTAACACTAATTTACCATCTGCTGCTCGTCTAATTAAATTTTCTGGTTTGACATCGCAGTGAATAAAACCTTGCGAATGAACAAAGCCAATGATTTCTAAAGCATCTTCGAGTAATGTAATTACTTCGCTTTCACTCCACTGGTGTCCCCACTGTTGACTCATGGGTAATTCCGCAGTTAAAGCGTGTCCGGGAATATATTCTTGTACCAGGTAAAAGCGCTCATTTTCCTCAAAACAGGTAATGAGTTCAGGAATTTGGTTATGTGTTCCTAAATACTGGAGGGTTTGGGTTTCACTCAGGAAGCGCAAACGCATTTCATCAAAGTAAGAAGTCGATTGGTAGTTGTTAACTTTGAGTTGTTTAATCACACATCTGGGTTTTCCTGGGTAATGTATGTCTAAAGCGACGTAAGTTTGTCCAAATACCCCTGCCCCCAGGCTTTGCACAATCTGGTAACGTCCTTGTAGTACTTTACCAATCATCTGGTTGTTCATGAGTTAGTTACTGAGAAACGTTTATATAGCTTTTCTGACATCGCTTATTGTTTCCGGAATCCTCAGCAATATTTCATGAAAGCCTTAATTTATGCTTGGTATGGTGGCTTATTTACGTATTTACTCTGAAAAATATTCTTTCTTTAAAATCGGCTCAATCTAACACAGTAATTAGGCGGAGGTGAGGAAATCTAGAGAATACAAGCTTGGTTTTGTTTCTAGTTTTTAGGTTTGATTGTATTGAATTTAGTCTGTATGATGAAGATAAAACTAATTTGATATAGCAATCCGATTTGAGTTGTGAACTGAATCATGGAGAGAAGGGAACAGGGAACAGGGAACAGGGAACAGGGAACAGGCAATGTTCATAAATGATTTAGGATTGCTATATAATGCCCAACAAAAAAATTAATTAATTTGTGTGGGATTGGGCGGGCAAGATGCCCACCCCACAAGATTTAATAGTTAATGTTAAGAAATAAGGAAATATGAGTTTATATCTCCCTCATCTTCCTCAGTCCTTATCAATCGTTCCTTTTCTGGCTATCTTCAGTCATATCAGTTAAAGGTTTCACCACACGAGCGATCGCCTCTTGCACAAATGCTTTAATAAACTCATCCCGGCGATTAATTTGGAATTGACGCTGTACTACTTCTGTCATTCCCCCGTCACCCCAATCTTGATCATGGCGAAAATATTCAATAAAACTTTTACCGGCGATGCGGGTTAAATAAGCGGCTGTAACTCCTTGGATAGCTTTACCAATAATAAAGGTAGCAACGTGTAATTGTAAGGCAGTGGAAAGTAATTCAATTGCACCTTTAACAATGCCTAAGCTAGTGAGAGTTTTGGCTAAAGATAGGGCTAATTCTTTCCCCCGTTCCATGTTTAATTCGCATCCGTAAATTCTCCCAATTTCTACTACCATTTGAGCATTAACGGCGGCGGTAGCTAGTAAATCTACAATGGGTAGGGGTGTAACTGATACCACACCAGCCCCAATCCATTGAAAGCGATCGACTATCTTATCAGCTTGGCGACGGCGTTGGGCATCAATCATTTTTCGGGCTTCTTCTCCTAAACGCAAGGATTGCAGGAGAATATTATCAGCAATTAAATCTTCACCCTCAGCCCGTAAAATTGCCGCCATCCGCCGCAATAAGGGGACAATATCGGGTTCTGGTTGGCAGATATCACCACTTTCTAACTCTACGGCTTGGGGATTAGCAGCGATCGCCACTACATCATTAACCGCAATAAACCCCTTTACTCGCTGACGTAATCTAGCTAAAATCGCCTCTCTATCATCCTCAGTATATAAATCAGTTTTATTCAAGACTAGGAGCGATCGCTTGCCAATTTCTGCTAAACCCTGTAACGGTTCATATTCAGAACGCCGCAAATCATTATCTACCACGAATAACAGCAAATCTGCTTCCGTGGCTAAAGCCCTAGCTAATTGTTCCCGTTCCGTTCCCGCTACCCCTGCCTCTAAAATTCCTGGGGTATCAGTGATTAAAATTTTTCTCTCCAACCCCTTTAACCGTAAACAATAGGTTTCTCCTACTTGAGTCGTCCCCATTGGTGCATTGACTTGTCCCACCATTCGCCCCATAATGGCATTTACTAGGGAGGTTTTACCAGCGCTCCCTGTGCCAAAGACAACGACTTGAATTTCTCCCCGGACTAAATTAGCTTCAATTTCCTTAGTACGACTGAGTAAAGCTTGACGGGTAACTTCATCTTGTATTTGTGCCACCTGTTGACGGACTGCTTGCAGAGTCGTAGAAGCCGCATCAGACTTAGCTGCGGGAATTTCGGCAGGAGTGACTTGACGACGGCGGGATTTTTTCTCTCCCGATTGCAGCACCAAGACATAATAGACAAACGCCGCAATTAAAGCACCAATCAGCAAAATTAGCAGTAACAGCAGCAAGTTACCCAACAGAGGAGAATAGGACAATTGCCAGTACAGCCGAGAGAGAGAATCAATCAGCCACAAGGTTAGCCCCAAGATAATAATTAAACCGACAATTAACGTTACTAGACGCGACAGAGGCATGAATAACAAAAACTAGAGTTTATTAAATACATATTCTTCTTATATTAAAGGCTTGAGTATGATTAAACATCCAGCGCAGAAAAGACAAATTTAGCATAAACATTCAGCTATCAGCAGGTAGGCGTAGATTTCTCCACCCACTCCTACTTTTGAATCTAGTCCCAAAGGATGAGTTTAACCTCGACCACATTCCTAGTAAAATGTTGATGTTCTACGGTTTTGACTAAATTGAAAGCGTGAGCAATTAATAGATAATCTTCCATCTGAAGTTTTTGAAAGCATAGCAATATTAGCAATCAGCAGAAAGCATTTTAGCGTGTAGAGCAAAAGCTGAGGACTGAATGCTGGAAATTTTGGTAAACTAAGTTATGGTTTGTGAGAAAAATACCCTGAATAACTAACTAATTAAATTGCTAATTTTAATCAAAACTTGCCTGATGAAAAATTGCAAGAGCTAACCCCTATGAATTTTACGATTAAGTTGAGATCATCACACTGGTTACAAGGATTATTCCACAGACTAAGTATTAGACAAAAAATACTCTGCGGCTATGGTTTAGCCTTGGGGATAGCGGTTTTAGGTACAACTGGGGGATTGGTTATAGGCGATCGCTACTACCAAGCAGCCAGATATAAGATGATCTTAGCCGATGAAGAAGGCAACCTGTTTAACAGCCTACAAGGAGCGTTGTTAGAAATTCATGCTTGTCAGCAAGAGTTATTAACAGGCTTGAAACAAAAACAGGCGATCGATCCAGTCATAGCCGACTTAAATCAACATCTAGATACAGCAGAAAAGTTAATATCACAGATTAATAAATTTGCTCAAACCAATCAGCATGATGATTTACGCTTCCTACACCAAAAGCATCACAGTAGTATCACTGCATATTTCCAAAATTTGAAAATTGTCAGTCAGCAAATTACCTCACTTCGTAACCAACCAAATGGAACAGCAAAAGCCCAACAATTAATTTTAGACTTTTATCAAAGTCCGAATTTTCGTAACTTTTATCAATTTGCTCATGAATTAAATGATATTGCCGTCAAGGTGGGAGAAAGGCAAGAATCAGCCGATTTAGAACAAAGTCAGGCGGCAATATTGCAAGCCCAAATTATTGCCGTGAGTATGATTTTATCAGTAGCGATCGCGGCCATTTTAGCTTTGTATATCAGCCGAATTATTATTCTTCCCTTGGAACAGGTGATAAATGTAGCTCAAAGAGTCACAAAGGAAGAGAATTTTGATTTACAAGTACCTGTAGTTAGCGAAGATGAAATTGGTCAATTAGCCATTTCCCTGAATCAACTGATTCACCAAGTTAAAAACTTATTAGCAGCGCAAAAAATCGAATCTCAGACCCAAATGATTCAACAGGAAAAAATGTCTAGTTTGGGCAGAATGTTAGCTGGTGTTGCCCATGAGATTAATAATCCTGTTAACTTCGTTTCTGGGAACTTAGTACATATTCGTAACTATGTTGACGATTTATTGACACTATTGAGAACCTATCAAGAAGAAATTCCCGAACCACCAATTAGCGTACAAGCTGTAATAGAAGAGATTGATTTAGAGTTTCTAGAATCAGACTTACCAAAAATATTTCATTCCATGGAAGTTGGTACAGAAAGAACTAGAGAAATTGTCCGCAGTTTAAAAGATTTCTCCCGCTTAGATGAAGAACAATCACAGACAGTAGACATCCATGCCTGTATAGAAAGTACATTATTAATTCTCAATAACCGCCTCAAACATGGCTATAAAATCTTGCGGAATTATGGTAAAATTCCTTTGATTCCTGGCTATACAGGCTTACTCTATCAAGTATTTATGAATCTTTTAAGCAATGCCGTTGATGCTTTAGAAGAAAAACAAGATGCTAATGCAGAATTTCAGCCAGAAATTACCATTACCACAGAAATACAGGAAGATAATTGGATAGTCATCAAAATTGCCGATAATGGGACAGGTATTCCCCCAGAACATCAAAATAAAATTTTTGAAAACTTTTTTACCACCAAACCCCGTGGTATTGGCACAGGCTTAGGTTTAGCTATTAGTTATCAAATTGTCGTGGAAAAACACCAAGGTAAACTAACATTTACCTCAGAATTAAATCAAGGTACAGAATTTGCGATCGCCTTACCCATCAAAGAGGAATTGAAAATTAAAAATTAAAAATTAAAAATTAAAAGGCTCTACCGTATTGAGTAGGTTGGGTTGAACGTTCGCGTAGCGTCCCGTAGGGAAGTGAAACCCAACAAATGCCCGGAAATGTTGGGTTTTGTCCCTACAAAAATTAAATTAATGTTGAAACTATGACAGCTTAACTAAAGGTTAAGTTTATTCATCTCCTCACGGCTGATATGTAAAAATAAAGGAAAATCAAACCAAAATCAGCACGGGAGAAAACCTTTTATGGGACTTTTTGATCAGTTACTAGGTGCAGCTACCAATACAAATCAACTTACTGGTATTGTTAACACAATTCAACAATTAACCGAGCAAACTGGTGGAGATACCAGTGTCATGCAATCACTATTTTCTGTAGTTGGTAATCAAGTACGTTCTAGTTTACAAGAAAAACAAGCAAACGAAGGTGCGGAATCTGCACAAAACATAGTCGATCAATTTGCCGGAACCTCACCTAATTACGCAGCAGTCAACTCTTTATTTACTCCAGCACTACAACAACAAATCGCCCAAATAGCCGCCCAACACACAGGTTTAGATCCCTCTTTAATTCAACAATTATTACCCTCAATCGTTCCTTTAGTCTTGAATTTTTTACAAGCAGGTGGAAACCCAGTTTTAAGTTCTTTTTTAGATGCAGATCGTGATGGTGACGTAGATTTTGCAGATGCAATTTTATTAGCGAATCGTTACTTGGGTAAATAAGAAATTCAGAAAGACATACTTTAAGGTTGAAGTTCCGAGCTTTAGGCTTGAAGTGTCGAGCTTTAGGCTTGTGGATGAAAAATATTTTGCTGATTTCCGACAAAATCAACACATTAACCTGTGGGGTATGTTAGCGCAGTGTAACGTACCGCTTATATGTACGTATCTTTACCATTGCTGAATTTAATAGCCAAATATTAGACTTTATACAAGTGTGTTTACCTATTAATGCTCGCATGACAAATCAAGATATTGATATTTGGCTACAGCAAGCACAGGGACTTTGGCAATGGTTACAGAATTTTGTTGGTGAAAATAAAGTTATAGTTTTTGGATCTGGTTTTTCTGTTAACGTTTTCCAGCTTCAATTAACAGTGCAAATAAGAACTATTTACCATAATTTTAGTATTTTATATAGCAATCCTAAATGAAATGTGAACAAACTCAAGGTTACAAGCCTGGCCTTATGGGTGTGAGGACACGGCATAGATCACATTTCGGTTTGACAACAACATTTCTCATGCCATGTCCCTACTTTCAATTTTTATTCTCTTCACTGACTAACTACTATAAGTTCATAACTCAAATAGGAATGCTATAGTGTACGGCTTATGTGAATTAGATGCTGAAACCTTTGTAATTCCGTTGATGATTCTAAAATCGTCATTCTGGGTAACTCTGTAAACTCTTAGTATGGCGGGTTACTTATACACCAATGCAACGGTTTAATTTATTTTTTTGTGACTTTGCTTCTCTATAGTATTTAATTTTTGTGCTAGTATTGTATAATACATCTTTAATAATTGCCATCAGTCAAACAGCAAAACAAAGGAGTAAATATTAAAATTGAAGATAATCAAAACTTAGTTTGTGTCTAAAAAACCAACTCTATCAAATACCAGCCTCAAAAATTATGACAGTAGCAAATTTACCTGAAACAAAAGATAGTTGGGATGAATTAGGAGCTAAAATAAGTAACTTAAAACCCAAAACACCTGATAGCTTGGAAACACTATATGTTTCCGACAAGCAAATATCTGAAACATCAGACATATCGAATAAGCCAACAAATAACGATCCTTATAATGAAAATCAGGAATGGTTTAATAGTGGAGTATTCCTAATTAATTTAGGAGAATTTGAAGAAGCTATTATCTATTTTGACAAATTACTAGAAATTCATGAAAATAATTACCATGCTTGGTACAACCGTGGTCTTGCGCTGATAAATTTAGAGCGTTATGAAGAAGCATTATTGAGCTTTCATAAATCTTTAGAAAATGGTAATAATAATGATTATTTATTTTTGAGTATTGGTCTGACACTTTCTGCACTTTCGAGGTATGCAGAGGCGATTGATAATTATAATCTAGCTTTAAATATTAACAATAATTACTATGATGCCTGGCTTAGTAAAACTCTTGCACTGACCAAAAATCAAGAATATGAAGAAGCTCTGAACACAATTAACCAAGCTATAGATATTAACCCTCACGTGCTTGACTTTTGGATGTGCAAGGGTAATATACTAGCAATTTTAAATCGTTATGAAGAAGCAATCACCAGTTACAATCAAGCCTTGATAATTAAAAGTGATTATGATAGAGCTTTTTATTTTAAAGCTGTTTGTTATTCTCTACTAGGAAACATTGAACAAGCAATTGAGAATTTACAACAAGCTATCTATCTAAATCCTGAACAGTGGATAGGAAGAGCAAAAAGAGAATCAGAGTTTGATATTCTTCGAGAAGATGGGCGTTTTCAGGCTTTAATTGATGGGGAAATTAGAACTGTACGCCATAATATTAGCTGGGAAGAATTTGAAAATATTCTTGCGGAAAAGGGAGATGATAGTTTTACCAGGGTTGCTTATGATAAAGGAGTGCTAGAAATTATAATGCCTTCAGATAAACATGAATTTTTTAAAGACAGTATTGGAGATTTTATTAAAGAGTTAGCAGATGAATTAGATATTGATTATTGTATTTCTCTTGGTTCTACGACTTGGAAACGAGAAGATTTACTTAAAGGTGTAGAACCTGATAAGTGTTTTTATATTCAAAATGCGGTAAAAATTCTGGATAAAATACCAAGTCATGAGATTGACCTTTACCAAGATCCGCCACCAGATTTAGTGTTAGAAGTGGACTATACTAGCCCTTCAACAAAGAAAATATCTATATATTCTGCGCTTGGTGTTCCTGAACTCTGGATTTATGACATGAAAGAGTTACGGATTTATCATCTGCAAAATGAACAATATCAAGAAACAGAGAATAGTTTAGCTTTTCCTGGGTTTCCAGTAAAAGAAATCCCTGATTTTATTCAGCGAAATATGAAATCAACCCGCAGAGAATTTAAAAAAGCTTTGCGTGAATGGGTGGATAACAAAAAAGCTGAATCTCCTTTTGCTCAAAATCTAGAAAATGATACTTTTAAAGGTATAATAAATAATTACATTGATTGGGAAGAAGAAGAAATAGGTGAGGATGAATGGCTTAAAGCTGCTACAAGTAATCCGGTCTTTGACTTTCTCAAAGATCCTGAAGAAGATATTTACACTTTAAATGATGGGAAGCCATTCAATGACTAAGGGTAAAATTGTTCTTGTACCTTTCCCATTTGATGATTTATCAGGTACAAAGGTGCGTCCTGCTGTTTGCTTAACTGATCCATTAGGTTCTTATGATCATGTTATTATAGCTTTTATTACTAGTACGATTCCATCAGATTTAATGCCGACGGATATCGTCTTAGATAAAAGTCATTCAGATTTTACTAGTAGTGGCTTAATCAAAGCTTCTACCATTAGGTTGCATAAGTTAATGACAATAAAAAAATCTTTGATTCAGAGAGAATTAGGAATATTATCATCAGATACACAAGAGAAAATTGCTCAGATAATGTGTACATTATTTACATCATGATTACTAAACAAATTAAATTTACGACTATTTTTTGGTATTAGTCCTAAATTAATAAGTGTAGATATAGTTAACTTTGGCTTAATTTTCCTCATTAATGGTGTAGCAATGATCGCTCCCCCACAAACAACAATTTTATCTTATTTAAAGAATGCCTAAATCTTCTCCTGAAAAACACAGGATGCTGTAACAATATTTAAAACAAACGTTTTTCATCCCATCTAGCTGTGAATACCCCTACTACCATCTCCGCGCAAACCCAAAACCGCAAAGCAGATCATATTCGTATCTGTCTGGAAGAAGATGTACAGTGTCATGAAGTTACTACAGGACTAGAAAATTATCGCTTCACTCATTGTTGCTTACCAGAAATAGACCGGGCTGATATTAATCTTTCTACCACCTTTTTAGGCAAAACTCTTAGCGCTCCTTTGTTGATTTCTTCCATGACTGGGGGAACTGAACAAGCAGGAATGATTAACCGTCGCTTGGCGGAAGTTGCCCAAAGTTATAAACTAGCAATGGGTGTAGGTTCTCAGCGTGTGATTGTAGAAAAACCCCAAGTTGCTGATACTTTCGCTGTTCGCAAATACGCGCCTGATGTTCTCCTGTTCGCTAATCTCGGTGCGGTGCAATTAAATTATAAATATGGTGTTGACCAGTGTTTGCGAATAATTGATGTTTTAGAGGCTGATGCTTTGATTTTACATCTCAACCCTCTACAGGAATGCATTCAGCCTAGAGGTGATGTGAATTTTCAAGGATTGCTTGACAAAATCTCTAAGTTATGCGCTCAATTACCTGTACCTGTTATTGCTAAAGAAGTGGGTAATGGCATTTCTGCAACTATGGCACAAAAGTTAATTGAAGCGGGAGTTGCAGCCATTGATGTAGCGGGTGCGGGTGGCACATCTTGGGCGCTGGTGGAAGGAGAAAGGGCAGAAAACAACTTGCAAAGGCGTTTAGGTCGGACTTTTGCTGATTGGGGCATTCCTACAGCAGATTGTATCACCAGCGTAAGAGCGATCGCCCCGGAAATTCCTTTGATTGCTTCCGGTGGTTTGCGTCATGGTTTAGATGTGGCTAAAGCGATCGCCTTGGGTGCAGATATCGCCGGGTTAGCAATGCCTTTCCTCAAAGCCGCAGCCTTATCAGAAGCCGCTTTAGCAGAACTAGCAGAAGTTTTAATTGCCGAAATTACTACTGTCCTCTTTTGCACAGGCAACACCAACCTGTATCAGTTAAAGCACTCAGCCAGTTTGCAGCGCGTAAAATAAGAATAAGGATTGTATTCTTTTTTAGTCATTTCCCTGATGACTAATAACCAATGACTAATAACTAATGACTAATGACTAATTTTCTTAAACAAACTCTGGCCAGCGCGATCGGCACTTTACTAGGACTGGCTATATTCTCCAGTGTCAGTTTCTTTGGCTTAATCGTGTTACTGGTAGCAGCTACCTCCTCCAAAGATACAGGCCCCGAAGTCAAAAACAAATCCGTGTTAGTGTTTGACTTGGCAACAAAAATTACTGACAGTGAACCAGATTCTAGTAAGTTCCTGCAAAAAACCCTGGCTGGTAAGGATGAAAGCGAAATTTCACTCCGCAAGGTCATTGAAAGCATAGAAAAAGCACAAAAAGATTCACGTATAGTCGCTATCTATTTAGATGGATCTCGTTCTAGTGCTACCAGCAATTTAGGTTACGCTTCTTTGAAAGAAATCCGCCAAGCCTTAGAAAAATTCCGCGCTGCTGGTAAACAGATTTATGCCTATGGGATGGACTGGGGTGAAAAAGAATATTATTTAAGTTCCGTTGCTAATAAAATTATCCTTAATCCCGTTGGGTTGATGGAAGTTAACGGTTTAAGTTCGCAACCAATGTTTTTAACGGGGGCATTACAAAAATATGGTGTTGGTGTACAAGTCGTCCGGGTAGGAAAATTTAAAGGTGCAGTCGAACCATTTATTTTAGATAAACTGAGTCCAGAGAATCGGGAACAAACCCAAAAACTTTTAGATGACGTGTGGCTGGAATGGCGGGGAGTTGTGGGTGAAAGTCGCAAAATCCAACCAGATAAACTGCAAGCGATCGCCAATAACCAAGCTATCTTGGAAGCTAATGCTGCTAAAGCTAACGGTTTAGTGGATCAAGTTGCATACCTGGATCAAGTAGTAGCTGATTTAAAGAAAATCACCGATAGCGACAAAGACGATAAAAGCTTCCGTAACATTGATTTAACAGAATACGCCGAAGTTTCCGGCACATCATTGGGAGTAGTACGCAACTCAGATAATAAAATCGCACTCGTCTACGCCGAAGGGGAGATAGTAGACGGAAAAGGCGAAGATGGAGAAATCGGTGGCGATCGCTTTGCCAAAATCTTCCGGCAACTACGCCAAGATAAAGATGTCAAAGCCATAGTTTTACGGATTAATAGTCCTGGTGGTAGCGCCACCGCTTCCGAAGTCATGCAGCGAGAAATTAAACTCACTCGCCAAGATAAACCCGTAATCGTTTCTATGGGTGATATCGCCGCTTCCGGTGGTTATTGGATTGCCAGTGATTCTAACCGCATCTTTGCTGAACCTAACACCATCACAGGTTCGATCGGTGTATTTGGCATCTTATTCAACGGACAGAAATTAGGAAATAACAACGGTGTCACCTGGGATTCCGTCAAAACCGCCAAATATGCCGACGCACAAACCGCCTCCCGTCCCAAATCCCCAGAAGAGTTAGCCCTGTATCAACGCAGCGTTAACCGCATCTACTACATGTTTATCAATAAAGTCGCCCAAGGTCGGAAAATTCCCGCCCAAAAAGTAGCAGAAATAGCACAGGGCAGGGTTTGGTCAGGTGTGGCGGCCAAAGAAATTGGTTTAGTTGATGAAATTGGGGGATTAAATCAGGCGATCGCCCACGCTGCCAAAGAAGCAAAACTAGGTGACAATTGGGAAGTGCAAGAATATCCACGAGTCAGCACCTTTGAAGAACGTTTCTTTGGTAAAGCATTGGAAGAAGCCAGCGCTAATTTAGGAGTGGAAAAAGCACAATCTAAATCAGTTAATCCGTTAATGGCAGAACTGAATAAATTCCAGCAAGAAGTCGAAATTTTACAGAAAATGAACGACCCCCAAGGAGTTTATGCCCGTTTACCCTTTAATCTGAAAATTGAATAAATTTTACCGTTTTATTGTAGGGACAAGGCATTGCCTTGTCCTCCCTTCTTTTTGCATCCAAGCGAAAAATTGAATCAATGATTGAACGCAGACAAACGCGGATATAATCTGTTTTGTCAACAGTCAAAATTAGTCATATCTTATCAATTCTGTACTCAAATTAATCCTTACCCTCGAAGTTAAAACAGTAAACATCCATTTTTGATATTTCTCTAGAGGTGACAGAAACGGATCAGATGTGTAAAGTAGTTGGGAATAAAAAAAGTTATTACTTGGTTTTACACATCTAACTATGGATAGAAAAAATCAACGCCTGTTACTGCTTGTAATTTCCTGTAGTTTGTCTGGTGTGATTTTAGGCGGTACTGCTGGATGGGCAGAAAGTAATATGTGCTGGCGAGGAGATAATATTACCAGGGAATGCCTCACCCAAAGCCCCATGTACAAAACTGTTCAAGGTATGAGTACAGGATTATTAGCAGGTATTGGCGCTGCCTTTGGTGCAGTTTGGAACATCAAGCAGCACGATTAAACGAGGGGAGACAAGGAGAGGGGAGAGGGGAGAATCTTTATCTTTTTCTCCGCGTCCCCGCGTCCCCGCGTCCCCGCGTCTCTTTTCTCCGTGTCCCCGCGTCCCCCCTACCTCCTTAAAAACGATAATTGCGATCGCGTATCCACATACTTACAGGCACAGCATTACCCTGTGGATCTACTTTCACCCTCACTATAATTGGTTGTCTTCTACCATCTCTATTTTGCTGTGCTTGCAAAATATCATTACTAATTTGTCGTCGTTGTTCTTCCCGAATGAAATAATTTTCTAAGCCATAATTAATTGATCCATCCTGATAATTACCCTTTAAAGCCACCTGATTATTAGGAAGATAAACAGGCAAACTACTACTTATCCTCACAGGTCTCCAAGCCCTGGGTATACCACCTCTAGTCCCTGTTTGTTCCTGCAAAATCAAATATAAAGTGCTACCCTGAGTAATTTGTCTATTTCTCTGAGAATTTCTCCTCACCCAATCTCGCCAACCAGGTAATCTTCTTAACGTCTCCAAGCGGGAGATATTATAATCCAAATTCAAAGCATAGCCATCCAACAAATTATCACCATTCACAGGTAAAGTTTGCAAAACCACCGTCTTACCTGTTAAATCTGTGTATAAAGCTTGTGCTGGCACTGCCAAAATTAATCCCACCTGCAACACCAAAGGCACAACTAACCGCCAAATTGGTAACGGCTTATTCGCCTTTTGTTCAGTCGCCCTCAGATAATCTTTAAAAGTTAACTTTTCCGAAAACTCCATCTCTGGAGTTATCTTTTTGCTTGTTTCTTTGTTTGTTTCCGATGAACCACTTTTCATGAGAGTAAATGTTATTTAGATAAAGGGAATAGTTGACAGGTAATTTTTGACTAGTGACTAGGCATTAATTCTCACACCATGCCCGATGCCTCATGCCCAGGCATTTTTAGATAGGAATATATACGCAGAGATTCAATACAATTTCTTCTTTATTTAAGCCGCTTACTTCTTATTAGCAGGAGATAAACGACGTTCATACCACAGCCCAGCCGTAATCAAGGAATAACCGCAGGATACAAAAACCAGCGACTTAAATAATATATCGGTGTCGTACTCTAAAACTCGACTAATAACGAGTAGAGTAAATATCAGCATACCACACCAAAAAGAGCGTCGATTACTTAACTTCAAACCTTCTTGAATGAATCCCCAAGCTAATGTCGCCAACAGCACATTAAAAGTAAACAAACCTAATTCGGTAATTCGACTAATGGCCTGATGCCAAAAAGGTAAAACAGCAATTAAACCCAGAAATGTACCAATTACCGCAATTTTAAAAAACACCTCTCTGCGAATAGGTGTATTTCTTTGACGCAGCCAAAATAACCACTGCAATACTGCTAAACCACTCAAAATGCCTAAATCAATAATTGGTAAAGACCGAAAGACATTAGAAAAATTGTTTGGCGGTGAAAAGCCAAAATCAAAAGATTGCCATTGCCAACGGAAAGATAGCAGATAAAAAACAATACCAAAACACGCCAATGCTAAATTCCGGGCTAAACTTTGAAACAATCTGTAATTAATTGTGGGAAAAAGTAAATCATCATAACTCCACAATAAAGCCGGAGGAAGTGCTAAAGCAAAAGATGCTACCCAAGGTACAACCTCCGAGAAAGTGAGTAATGGTAATGGCTTAAGATTGTATTGCAATGTAACAGTAAAAGCCACAACTGCCATACCAAAAATCCATCGGGAACGACATAAGTAAGCTAAGGGAACAAATAGCAACCAAGACAATAAAGGCATGTGTCTAACTGCTAACCGCGCCCAAGTCAACTCTGCGGGAGAAGACCAAAACTCACCCAGTCCCAACCAATAACCAATTTGCACCAAAACAATGGCTAAAACACCCAAAGAATTGAGGGAAAGGCTATAAGCCATGACTAAAACACCAAACCCCCAAGCCAAAAACAATTCAGGTGCAGAACCGCTAATATTGAATATCTGCGCCATTAACAGCAAATTTGCACCCAAAATCAACGCACTAAGAAATAGTAAAGCTTCACCTAGTAAACGTTTGCTGGAGTTTGGCTTTTTCCCTTCCCCTGATGCTGCCCCTTGTCGCCAAGTCAAAAAACCGATGATACTGGTAGAGAGAAACAAACTCATCAATAAAATAAACTTAACTTCCCTTGACCATACCTGCCAGTTTGCTGCTACAAAAATAATTACCCCCAATACCAAAAGTAAGCCACCAATGGCAATAGCAACCAATGTAAAACGCTCTTTAGCAGCAACTTCTAGCTTATTAAATTGATAACGTTCCGCCAGTCGTTCATGTTGAGAAGAACTAATAAGACCTTCATCACGCCAAAGTTGTGCTTCTTGGCGCAATTTTCGCTGAAAATTATCAAAGAACATGACCCTCTCTTGTGCGGTGTGTAAATTTATGACACTTGGCGAATTTAATTCGCGGCTACACAGGTAAAACCCACCTACATGGGTTGAAAACTCTTAATTTTCGTAGTCCGCGTAGGCGGACTTGGTTTGTGTAGGCGCGATTTCTAATCGCTAGATACAAGATATGATTTAGCTTCCAGCCAAAAGCCGGAAGCCGCGCCAAATGCGCCTGAAAATTGCAATTTTTCAGTAAGGATTCAGAATTCAAAATTCAGAATTCAGAATTCAAAAGACTTTAAGAGTCAAGCTGACTGAGATTCTCCAAATATCACTACTATCGATTCCTCTTTTGGTAACTATTCTGGTTCCTGGCTTCTGACTCCTGAATTCTTACATTTTGAAAAATAATGATTCTATTTTCAGTATGTGGCTAAATCGCTGAATTTCGTTGTTCTGCTGTAACAGTTTCTATATTGTTCTAAGTCCAGTCAATCTATAAAATCTTGCTCAATTTTTACTATGGAGAAAGTTTCTAATTTATTACTTAAACTCAGTCGTCGTTTATTTAACGATCCAGAGGAACAAACAAAGTTTATTGATGCTTTAGTTAAACCACAATCTTTTACGCCTTGTATTCTTTGGTGTCAGCAAAAACCCGATATTTCACCTTTTACCGTAGAAAAATCAACACCTTGGCAACCGCAATTTATAGACCGCTTACAAATAGGAGAAAAACCCGGTAAACACCCATTACATGAACAAGGTAATTTTTATTGTTTAGATTTTTCTTCAGTATTTGCAGCTTCAGTATTATTGACAATTACTGAACAAATACCGATAATTTTTGATATGTGTGCTGCACCAGGT
>DATGXQ010000047.1:0-13993 GCA_035298905.1 Nostocaceae cyanobacterium
CCTACTTTTAGTATTCATGCAATTTGGGTAATTCTTAAACATGATGAAGGACTTGGTAGAGAGGGAGGAATTTACTAATACCAATTCAAAATTCAAAATTCAAAAAGTAGGGTGCGTTCCCTAACGCACCAACTAATACCAATTGAAAATTCAAAATTCCAAATTTAGTTGTAACGATGCGTCGGGGGACGCATCCTACTACTGTTTCAAATTATGCTTACAGCAGATTCCAGCTAAATGAGGTACAAATGTTAGGAACAAAGTCTGATGCTAAAAGACTTTCAACCCTGTTCCCTGTTCCCTGTTCCCTGTTCCCTGGTGTATTTGAGATGAGTCTCTTTGTCTGTAGATTCTTTATCTTTGAATAAGTCAGCAGCAGCTAAGAATAATTCTCTTAAAGTTTGCTTAATTTGATATTCTTTTCTAGCTATTGCTGTACCTGCTTCACCTAGCTTTGCTTCTAATTGTGAACTTCTTTCTCCTACTTGTGTAGCCATCACTTCTGCTTGTGGACGCGCTTGATTATACCAATTTTTAGCCTCTTCGAGATAATTTTGCACTTCCTGAGAACGTCCACCATAACGCGCAGCTAGATTAGCTTTAATAATAGCTAACTGTGCCTGTAATTGTGCATAGCGTTTCTTGAGTAATGCGACTTCTTCACTATCTTTAATTGCATTAATAGCTGATTCGATCGCACTTCTAATACCAGCAGATTTTTCTTTTCCTGTTTCTCCGATTTCAGTTAATATTCCATCAACATCTTGTTGCAGTTTCTCTTCTTCGTGATCTAATTGCGCTTGGAGTCTTTTGAGTTCGTTTTGTGTGTGGGATATCGCTTCATGTCTTTTGCTATTCACTCCTTCTAATGCACCTTCAATAGAAGCTGTAACTTCATCTTTAATTTCACTACCTTTGTCTTGCAAACTTTCAATGACTGCGGAAACAGCATCTTTGACTAAAGTACGCAGTTCGCTAGAACCTTCTTTAAATTCTGTAGATACTTGGGAAACAGCACTTTTAACTATTTCGCGGATGCGTTCAGTTCTTAACTGTCCAGTAGCTTTAGCTTGTTGTAAGTCTGTTTGAATTTGTTCTTTGATATTGTTAGCCATTTTTAACTCGAAAAAATTAACTAATGAGGATATATTTTTTTAACAAATGCTATATTCCCATTATGGTAGATAATTTTTACTCTAGGCACTTCCTCTAGATAGAAAATTAGGTTCTATCGTTCCCCTGATGGTAAAGAGTATTAATTTAATTTTGTAGGTTGGGTTGAGAAACAAAACTCAACACCCCCTTTGCTATCCTACTTTAATGTTGGGTTTCACTTTGTTCAACCCAACCTACTATAAATGTTTTTTGCATAAAGGAAACAGTAGATCCGAATATGAGAAAATGAAAAATTAAAAATTGAGTCAGAATCCAGAATCCATAAATTGGGTTTTTGACAAGTATTCTGAGTCCTGAATCCTGAATTGTTATTTAAATAATTTGTCAGTTGTTACCAGTTTGTGAGATGATAAATGTCAGGGAAAAGTAATTCGGGAGTTGTGCTGAGTGAAAAAGCTGCTAATGATAGTTTTAGTTATACTTTTATTTGGGATAAGTAATTTTAATTTAACAGCCAATGCCTTAGATACGGCTAATGGGGCAAAAATTTTTAACGTGCATTGTGCTGGTTGTCATGTTAATGGTGGTAATATTGTGAGACGTGGTAAGACTTTGAAGAAAAATGCACTTAAAAAGTATGGTATGGATTCTTTAGAGGCTATTACTGCCATCGTCACCAATGGTAAAAGTAATATGTCAGCTTATAAAGACCGTCTGACTGAACAGGAAATACAAAATGTCGCAGCTTATGTCTTAGAACAAGCAGAAAAAGGCTGGAAGAATTAAAAATTAACAATTAAAAATGAGGGGAAGTAATGCTAAGTCAAGATAGATATTTACAATTTACACCTGATTTAAAAATTAGTCGCATTTTAAACGGAATGTGGCAAGTTTCTGGCGCACATGGACGCATTAATCCCCAAGCTGCTATTGAGGGAATGTTTCAATATTTGGATGCAGGTTTGACAACTTGGGATTTGGCAGATCATTATGGACCAGCAGAAGATTTAATTGGTGAGTTTCGTCGTCAACTAATTTCTAATCGGGGAAAAGACGCGGTAGAAAATATTCAAGCTTTTACAAAATGGGTTCCGCGTCCGGGGAAAATGACTAAAAAAATTGTTGAGGAAAATATTGATATATCCCGGCGGAGAATGGATGTAGAAGCTTTAGATTTAATGCAGTTTCACTGGTGGGAATATCGTGACCCTAGTTATTTAGATGCTCTCAAATATATGGCAGAATTGCAAACAGAGGGCAAAATTAAACATTTGGCTTTGACTAATTTTGATACGGAACATTTGCAAATTATTACTGAAGCGGGGATTAAAATTGTTTCTAATCAGGTACAGTTTTCCATAGTCGATCGCCGTCCGCAAGTCGATATGATAAAATTCTGTGAACAGCACAATATTAAACTGTTTACTTATGGTACACTTTGTGGTGGTTTGTTATCAGAAAAATATTTAGGTAAACGCGAACTGGGAAATTTTGACCTGAACACCGCTAGTTTAAGAAAATACAAAAATATGATTGATGCTTGGGGTGGTTGGCGTTTATTTCAAGAGTTACTTGCTACTTTGAAAAAAATAGCTGATAAACATCAAGTGAGTATTGCAAATGTGGCAGTACGTTATATATTAGATCAGCCAGCAGTAGGCGGTGTAATTGTTGGTGCGAGGTTGGGTATTGCTGAACATATAGCAGATAATCTGAAAGTATTTGATTTTTCTCTTGATAGTGAAGATATCAAAGCCATTGATACAATATCTAGTCAATCACGGGATTTATATCAATTAATTGGTGATTGTGGTGATGAATATCGACGTTAATACTGCTAGTAAAACTATCCCCACAGGACATTTACGGCGTGTGCATCATATCGCTTTAAATGTCCGTGATATGCAAGCCTCTCGCCATTTCTATGGTCACATTTTAGGTTTACATGAATTAACTGGTGATGAAGTACCAGCAACTTTATTAGAGTTAGTCAATGCTGGGAAGGTGGCTAATTTTGTTACCCCAGATGGGACGATTTTAGATTTATTTGGGGAACCGGATTTATTACCACCAGACCCAAATCCAGATAAAAAGTTTACCAGGGCTTATCATTTGGCTTTTGATATCGCACCAGAATTATTTGATCAAGCGGTGGCGGTGATCAGAGATAATAAAATAGCGATCGCCTATGGCCCTGTTACCCGTCCTACTGGTAGGGGTGTATACTTTTATGACCCTGACGGCTTGATGGTAGAAATTCGCTGCGACCCCGCTTAAGGATGAAAATTAATGTATTTTGAGTAACAAAACAATGCAGATATATAAAGTCATTGAAGAAGCAATTACTAAACCATCTGTTCCCCATGAACCCTACAAACAAACATTAAAAAATTGGGCGATGTATTGTTTACGGGAGAGAGGATTTATCGTAGTTTATGCCCAAAATGCTGATTTTGCTATTCAATTAAAAAGTGGGGAAAAGTTATATTTTAAAGTATCTAATACTAATGATGAATTAGATAGTTCTGTTAATTGGATTGTGTGGAATAGTGAAAATAAAACCGCTAGTTTGATTCCTCAACAATAGATTTTATCTTTCGTCGGGTGCGTTCCCTAATGCACCATCATATTACAATATTAAAATTAACTACTTCATAAGACAGGAAGATAAATATTGAACGCGGATGGACGCAGACGGACGCGGATGTTGGCGCAGCTTTCCCGCAGGGTACGCTGATGATGATTAGCCTTCCGACGCATTGTTACAGCACAAAAGGCGAGATTATCTATAGTTGGTGCGTTAGGGAACGCACCCTACTAATACTGATTTTAGAGTTTTACCTGTTTTCCAAAGTAAGACAACCTTAAACCTGGATTTTTTAATTTTTAATTTTTAATTTTTAATTGGAATTATGCTGATTTTTCAAATACCATAAAATGCTGTTGGGGTAATATATTCTTTGTTTCTCGCCAAGTTAAATTAACCGCTTGCATTTCTTTTTTGACTTGACTTTGAGTCATTTTGTGGAGGCGTTTAATCATAATAAATGGATTTTCGGCGCGATATTCTACTAATACAACTTTCCCACCTGGTTTTAAAGCTTTGACAATTCCTTGCATGACTTCTTGGGGATATGCAAACTCATGATAAGCATCTACCATGATTGCTAAATCTATGCTTTCTGGTGGTAAATTAGGATTAGTTAAAGTTGCTAAGATTGGTTCAACATTAGTAATATTTTTTTCCTGTTTAAAATATTCGATTATTTCTAACATTTCCGGTTGAATATCAACAGCGAAAACTTTACCTTGTGGTAATAAAGGTGCGATCCGAAAACTTAAATAGCCTGTACCAGCACCAATATCAGCTACTATCTCATCTGGTTTTAAGTTTAATAAATTAACGATTTTGCTAGGTTGTTCTTCTGCTTCTCGGCTTGGTCTTTCTAACCAACCTGCACCTGTATGTCCCATAACTTGGGCAATTTCTCTACCCAGGTAATATTTACCAATACCATCAAAACTGTGAACATTTCGATATTGATAAACAGTGGAATTATCAGCTAAAGTCAGGTTGGGTGGAAATAAGAAAAATCCTAAAGTCAAGACAATAATTAGGATTAAATTATGATAGGGTCTAATTGGCGATCGCACCATTTGTCTTCAATCCGTTCTGTTACTAAGGGTGTAATAATAAACTTAGCAGGAAACCCGGCTTTTACATCCACCCGCACACAAGAATAAGGTTTACGACGATTAAAACCATGTCCACTCCGTCCCACATACAGCAGCGACTCCGCAACTTTACGAGTAGACCTCATACCCACCTCCGCAAAAGTTTCCATTAACTCTGTCCCTTCTTGTCGCTGACGACGAGGACGACGACCACTACCACCAGACACAATATAATTAATATGGGAGTCAGCATAGCCAGTATTTACTGTACGTAAATATTCTAAACAATGGGCATGTCCACTAAAAACTAAATCTACAATTGGTCTTTCTTCTCTTAAATTACCCACACTCGCTGCTACTTGTTCAAATACCCAACGTAAGCGATGACGCACTGCTAAAGTTTGGGCTTGATGCCATTTTGTGGCTTCTGTGACATAAGGAGGATGATGGAAAAATATCACTCTTCCCCTGATTTCTGGATTTTCCCAAGATGCAATTAATCCATTTTTTAACCAGTCTAATTGTTCAAAATCAATATCATCATTGGTATGACTTTCTAATTGTTTTTCGATATCTAGTTTTAGTTCATTAATTTGGTCGATTTTGCCACTTAGATCAGTTAATAATTCTGCTTCTTCGGGATTATCTGGGTTAAGCTGATCACATTCATCTAAAATTTGTAATTCTTCTCTATCAAATTGCTGAAGACGCTGTTCTAGTTCCCGACGATAAACTTCTCCGGCTTGGGTTTCGGGTAGAGGTGAAGGTGTATTAAAAGTATTAGAATCAAGGGCAAAAAAATCTATACCACCATAAGAAAAAGTGTAATATCTATTAGGTAAACGTGTGAATTTACCTGGTTGATAATTTAAACACCGACCAGTTTGGGTTGTCCCTGTGTAATGTTGATCTAAATATTTTTCTAATTCTCCTGATTTAGAAATTCCCGCTAAATAGTCTAAAAACGCTCTAGCATAAGCATCACCTTGGTTTGAACCATGCCAACCAATCTCAATATCTTTGTAGCGAAATAAACGCCGTAAAGGTAGAGTAGGGCCTGTCACCAGCCGATAAGGCCAGGGAACATCATAATAATCATGATTACCCAAAACTGGTAAAATTGGGGTTTGAAAAATCATGCGATCGTACGCAATATTTTTGGGATTCTCACCACCAACTAAAAATTCTCGATAAGGTTCAATAAAGTTACTGGGGTAATATTCCCGTGAACCAACTATATAAATGACATCACCAGTATGTAAAATAAAACGACAGTTATCACTGTGTTTTAGCATCATTTCTGTAACTTGGCGTTGGGGATGTTGTCCATAATTAGGTTTAGTCCCACTATCACCAATTACCATAAAGGAAAATTCGGGATCATTCACCTTGCCATCATCTAAAAATAAGCAGGTTTGGTCAATCCCTCGTTGTTGAATGCTGGGATGTTTCCACCGTACCCGGTCTTTCATTTTTTGGATTTTGACGGGGACTGATGGTTCAGAAATTAATTTCATAACTGAGGTTAGCTAAATTATGCTAATAAACTAGTTAAAGTATGTTTACTTAGTGTAGCGCAACATTCACAGATTGTAATATCTTGTTTCAGTTCACAGGAGTAGAAAATTATTTGCTTTTAGATCCCCTACTTCTCAAAGAAGTCGGGGATCTTTACTCAATTTACTAACTGAATCACTCCCCATTGTCCGTTAGTTAACCAATTAACATCAGATTTGGCTACCCCTTCTACAATTTCTGCGTCTAAACCTGCGGCTACTTCTGATTTTAAAGTTCGTAAAGCTACCATGGGCGCGGGTAAATAGCAGATAATATCAGCTAAGTTAGTGGTATAATGCCAGTGGCGATCGCCTAACAAGCGGCGGTAGTTAGCATCACCTTTGACAATGATTAAATCAGATTTTCCTAACTCCATTTTCAAGTGTTCAGGAATTTCCCAAAAAGCTAACGGTGATGTCCAAAAATAATCTTCAGTTAACACTAAGCGACCATTTGCCAAATTATCTGTTAATCTTTGGGTAAATGTTTTCACTTGGGGATAGGAAGCATTAGCTAAAAAATCTCTGGTATCATATACATCTTTAATTGTGGCATCAGAAACAAAGGTAGGATGAGGTTTTAAATGTAGATAAACTTGATTAGCAATACCGCTACCCAAGAGAAAATCCACTAAACATAAATCACAAATTAATTCAAATCCGGCATTATCAACAATAAAATCTACCCTGTGACCCAAAGATTTAGTTAATAATTTACTGACACCAAAGCTATCATCAACTAAAATATGGGCAAGTTGACTTTGAATATCAAAATTACTTCTGTTAGTTTCAAAAGCTGACCATAAACTTAAATCAACTCTGTTTCCCCACAAGGCAAAATATAATAAAGCAATGACAGAAGATTTACTAGGTTTACCTTCTCTCTGAGATTCATCTAACCATTTTTGAACTTGACTAGATAGAGAAATAATTGATTCAATAGCAGCTTCTAAACCTTGGGTTTTCTGTAATGCAAAAGGATCAATTTTTTGTCCTTCTCCAGAACGAAAATAATTAGTAATATTGAGAATTAAGCGATAAAAATAAGTTTCAGCCACAAACCAAGGAATATCAACCCAGCGCTGACCTTGGTATGGTTGTAAATATTTCTCCCAGGCTGGAAAGTCTACACCAGTATCATTTTCTAAGTTTAGTAAATATCCCCTTGGTAATTCTGCTGCTAACTTTTCTAACCGAGAATTAACTTCAGATGAGAATTGATTTTCTTTGATTACTCGTCTGGCTATTCCCGGCATCCGTTGAGTTACTGTAAACTCAGTAAAAGAACCAATCTCAGATCCCACTAGAGGTAGAGGTAGCGGTAATCTGGGGATTTGGGGCTTATTCACTAAAAAACTCCTCTTTTCCAACAAATCTTTCTAATTGTAACTTGATTGCAGAAAAGATGTTGTGTAGTTGTAGAATCAACGCCAAGTCTTAACGGTTGTCATCATCATGGAAAATCATACTTTAGAAAAAGTCAAAGCATCTCTGCAAGCATCGGGAGTTAAGTTTGTGCGGATTCTTTGGTGTGATAATGCTAATGCTATTCGTGGCAAAGCTGTACATATCAATATGTTACCGCATTTTTTTGATTGTGGTGTAGGAATAACGGCCGGACAACAGGGAATACCTATAGTTTATGATGGGGTTGTTCCTGCTTCTGGACTTAGCCCCATTGGTGAAATTCAATTAGTAGCAGATTGGTCAACTCTTACAACTTTACCTTATTCTCCTGGCCATGCCCGTGTTATGGGTAATATGATTTTAAATCATCAACCTTGGGCATATTGTCCGCGTGATTTTCTCAAACGAATGATAGCAGCAGCAAAAGCGGAAGATTTAGAAGTACAGGTAGGTTTTGAAAATGAGTTTTATTTATTACAAAAAACTGATCAAAATATCCTACCAGTTGACTCGACAATTTTCGCTTCTACCTTCGGTATGGATATCAATTATCAAATAATTAATGAGATTACTGATGCTTTAATTGCCCAAAATATCCCTGTAGAAAAGTATCATTCTGAATCCGGCCCTGGTCAACAAGAATTATCTTTGCGTTATACCGATGTTTTAAAAGCTGCTGACTGGCAAATTGCTTTTAGAGAAACTGTGAAAGCGATCGCTTATCATCATAATCTATCCGCTTCCTTCTTACCTAAAATTTTTGCTGATGCGGCTGGTAGTGGTTGTCATGTCCACTTAAGTTTGTGGCGAGATGGGCAAAATTTATTACCTGATTCCCAGGGTGTATGCGGTCTGTCATCTATTGCGCGATCGTTTATTGCTGGTATTCTGCACCATCTCCCCGCTTTAATGGCCATCACTACTCCTAGTAAAAATTCTTACAGACGTATTCAACCGCGTTTTTGGGCTGGTGCTTTTCGTTGCTGGGGAATGGATAATCGAGAAGCTGCGGTAAGAGTTGTGAGTAGTCCTGGTGGGGGGGGTTCGACTCATTTTGAGTTAAAAACTCTGGACTCGACTGCTAACCCCTATTTAGCTTTAGGTGCGATTATCGCTGCTGGTTTAGATGGTATAAAGCGCAACTTAGAACCAGGAGAACCAGTCAATCAAGACCCTGGAAACTTGTCAACAGAAGAACGTCAAACCAGAGGAATAGACCGCTTACCAGAAAATTTAGGAGAGGCGATCGCACAACTCCAACAAAACGATATACTCTTAACAGCCTTAAACCCCCAACTATCCCAAGCCTTTATCGCTGTCCGTCAAGCTGAATGGGAAGTAACCAAAGATTGGGAATTAGATCAAGAAGTTAAGTTGTTCTTAGAACGATATTAGACATTTCATGAGGGAAATTTCATGAATCTTGATGACATTCCTTTAATTGATCAACATGCTCATAATATCCTGAAACCAGAAGTTGCGGCTAAATATTCTTTTGCTGCTGCTTTTACCGAAGGATATGCACCAGAAATAGTTAATTATCACGCCAAAAATACTTTATTCTATCGGCGGAGTTTAAGAGATATTGCTGATTTGTTAGAAGTTGAACCAGAAGAAACAGCAATTTTAGCTAAAAGAGAAAATTTAGGTATAGAACATCTCACGGAAACTTGCTTACTAGCTGCTAATTTACAAGCAATATATTTAGATGACGGATTACAGCCAGAACAAATTTTACCAACAGTTTGGTATGAAAAATTTATTCCTGTAAAAAGAATTTTGCGTTTAGAACAATTAGCAGAACAGTTAATTTATCTAAATGATGATTTTGAAACTTTCCTCTCAAGTTTTATCTCTGAAATTGACCCCCCAACCCCTGGAGTTATCGCTTTTAAAACTATAGCTTGTTATCGTAGTGGTTTAGATATTCAACCAATAGCACCTGCGGAAGCTGCTACTCATTTTTACGACTTGAAAAAACAGCAAACAAATCAAATTCTACGTTTAACTGATAAATCTCTAATTGATTTCTTGTTAGAACAAGCTTTATTAGTAGCTGCAAAACATAATTTACCTGTACAAATACATACAGGTTTTGGTGATCCAGATTTAGATTTAAGATTAGCAAATCCTTTACATCTGCGGTATTTATTGGAATCACCACAATATCAAAATGTCCGCTTAGTTTTACTACATGCTTCTTACCCTTATACGCAGGAAGCAGGATATTTAGCTTCTGTTTATCCTCAAGTTTATTTAGATTTTGGTTTAGCAGTTCCCTTTTTGAGTGTATCAGGAATGCGGGAGACAATTAGACAATTGTTGGAATTAGCGCCCACCAGTAAATTAATGTATTCCTCTGATGCTCATTCCATCCCAGAACTATATTATTTAGGTGCAAAATGGGGGAGAAAATTATTAGCCGAAGTCTTAGAAACAGCAGTTAAAGATGGAGATATTAATGTTAGTGAAGCTGAAGCGATCGCTATTTCGGTTCTTCGAGAAAATGCTTTAAATTTGTATCAACAGAAATGATAAATTACTCCTCACTTACTTGGGTAAAATCTACCTGTTCATACAAGTCAGTGAAAGGAATTTCAAAATCTACCGTTTGCAGTTTTAAAACATCTGATTCTGACTCTAATTCCGTGAGAATCCATTTACCATCATCTGTTTTTACATACTGCATAACATGATATCTATATTGTTCAATTAAAATATATTCTTTAAATTCCGGTATAGAACGATAGTAGAGAAATTTCTTACCTTGGTCATAATTTTCTGTTGATTTAGATAAAACCTCAACTATTAATAAAGGATTCATCACAGCAGTTTTGGTTTTATCCGTGTAGATATTTTCTCCTTGAATAACCATTATATCAGGGTAATTGTATTGACGATAACGAGGAATCCATAAGCGTAGACCAATAATATAAACATGATAATTTTTCTTTCGTAAAGCAAAATGTAAAGCTACTGCTAAATTACCTAAAATATGATTATGGTTTGTGGTGTTTGCACTCATCGCTACAATTTTACCATCTCGATATTCACTTTTATTCTCTGCTTTTTCTTCCAGTGATAAATATTCTTCTGGTGTGTAGTAGCGTGTTGTGGTTTGCATAATATCAACAGAGAAGTAATTATTTTGATATTAGTTATATGATAATCTATCACCTTTAAAAACTCACATACAGCAGGGAACAGGGAACAGGGAACAGGGAACAGGGTTGAAAGCCTCTTGGTATATAGCTTTGTTCTTAAAATTTGTACCTCATTTACCTGAAATCTGCTGTAAAAAACTACTCTAATCGTTTAAAAACATTAAGAATAATAACTGTTAAAATAGCAGCAATTAATCCCAACTGCCAGAAACCACAACCACAAGCAATACCCAAAGCAGCTACAACCCAAATCGCTGCGGCTGAAGTAAGTCCATGAACTTCAAATGACTGGGTTTTATGGGAAGATTCTCGTAATATTTCTCCTGCACCTAGAAATCCCACACCAGCAGCTATTCCTTGAATAACACGGCTGAGACTATCACCACTAATTTGCATTCCAGCAGCTTGGATAGCAATGATTGTAAATACTGCTGAACCCAAACTTACTAACATGTGAGTTCTTAAACCGGCTGGTTTGTTTCTCAGTTGACGTTCTAAACCAATTATTCCACCAATTAGTAATGCAAAACACAATCTTAAGGAGATATTTAACCAGTCATCGCTGGCGATATATAGCAATCCTATTTGAGTTGTGTTAGCTTGCATATTGTAGCCATACTGACTGATAGAAGCAAGTAAGAGCCAATTAGTGTGAAAAAACATTATGCTAGAGATATTATTTTGTCATGGCTACTATAAGCAATATTATAATGGCAGGTGCAAAAAGTTACCATAACGGGAAAGATAAAAATGATGATTTGCTCTATCTCCAGTCATTTGTACAATTTCTTTATCTACAATTGATCTAATAGCTTTATCAGGAGGGAAATACTATGGTAACAGTCTCAATTAAAGATGAATACATTGAAGTTTTATCTGCACTAGGGGATTTACAAGAATTAATGAATTTGGCTCTTAAACAATATACTTTGGAGCAGATTGCCGGAAAAATTGCCGAACTTCGTCAACGAGATATTAAATACCAAGAAAAATATCAAGTAGATTATGCTACTTTTTGTCAGAAAATCTATGAAGATGAAGACTTTCTTCAACACATAGAAAATTCTGTCAGTAAAACATGGGAGATTGATTTAGCTGATTGGGAATTTTGTCATCAAGGAGTTGAAGATTGGATACAAAAATTACAGAATATTTTACTAACATAATAGAAATTTCTCAAACTAAATTTCAGCAGGTTAACTCTACAATAGATATAACTCCAAAACGTGCCATTCTGCGTTTAGAAGCACAGTATGGACAATATCGGATTTTAATTACAGAATTGTTTAGTGATCAAGTCAGAAAATATAGATACTATGTTTTACGGGATGATTGGGTTGAAGCTGGTTTTGATAATAGTCCTGACCCTCGTGCTATTCGTTTAAAATATGGTTGAATTGGTAAAGAATATGCAAATGAATATATTCCTCATTTGCATCGAGATGATAAAAATCAGTTATTTTTAACTGAAGAAATGACAGTCTCAGATTTTGTTGATTGGCTAAAAAATAATCTTGATTTTTTGGAGATTGTCTAAATTTACCTCTTTAACAACTTCTTCCGCATCTTAGCTACAAAATCATTCACTTCAGGAATTTTCATTGTCATAGCAATAATGGAGAATACACCAAGTCCTACTAATCCAGAAATAGACAATTCTATTAAGAGAATCAATAAACCTTTATTACCTAAAATTTGTTGACAACCTACTAAAGTAAAGTAACTTACTACACCAGCTACAACACTACCAGCAGTTAAACCGAGAATCGGTAAACTCCATTCTTTCCAAGGTATACCATTGATTTTCTTATTTAATATCCACAATAACATGATTGTAGAACTGCAATTTACTCCAACTGTCGCTAAAACTAACCCAGGTGCGCCAAAGGGTTGAACAAAAATCCAATCTAAGACAATATTCAGAACAATATTAAAAGTGCTGATTTTAAAAGGTGTATTTCCATCACCTAAAGCATAAAATACTCTGACTAAAACATCTCGTCCTAAATAGACAAACATGCCAATTCCATAGGAAATTAACAGAGAAGAAACTAATTCAGTTGCTTCTTGTTTAAATGCTCCCCGTTCATAAACTATCTGTACAATTGGTGTAGATAAAGCCACCATCAACGCCCCTAAAGGTAACATAGTGACAGCAGTAAGTAATATTCCTTGGCGAATCCTTAATTTTAATTCTGGCCAATTATCTGGTTCGGCAAGTTTAGCAAATATGGGTAATAAGGGTAGTAAAATAATATTAGAAATAATTCCTAATGGGGTTTGTACTAATAAATTGGCGTAGTTAAAACCGGCGGCTGCACCAGCAATAGGACTAGCAAAATATAAGTCTGTGGCGACATTTATCGGCATCATTCCCGAAGAAATGGTGGCGGGAGTCATGATTTTAATTACTTCTTGAACTCCAGGATTTTGAAAGTCAAATCTCAGGCGTAATGAACCTAATCCTAAACGCCATTGGACAATTAATTGCACTAGCCATTGTAAAATTGCTCCGGCTAAAGTTCCTGCTGCTAATACTATGCCACCAATTACTGCATATTCTGGTTTGATAATATCTTTGCCATATTGTAGAGCTAAAATAGCAATTCCGATAACTACAGTGATGCTAGATAAGAGGGGACTAATAGATAATAACCAATATTGATTAGCGGCGTTAAGTGTACCAAAACCGATGCCAATTAAACCAGAAAATAAGGCCATGGGAGCCATTATTTGTAATTGTTGAATGGCGATCGCCTTTGTGGTTGCATCCAAACCCTTACCTACAAAATCAATGATGGGGGAGGCTAAGAAAACTTGAGCTACTGTGACTACTAACAACAACGCACCGACTAAGGTAGTCACCGTTTCTACCAAGGGTGCAGCTTCTTCTTTTTTCCGTTTAGCTAAAACGCTGATAATGGCACTATGTAGAGGGCCATTGACACCACCCAAGAGAATCAACAGAAAGCCAGGGATAATGTAGGCGTAACTGTAAGCTGTAGCAGCCGCACCAACACCAAAAGCAGCAGCGATCGCTTGTTGTCTAATTAAACCAAATAATTTACTAATCAG
>DATGXQ010000048.1:0-35492 GCA_035298905.1 Nostocaceae cyanobacterium
CCTCTCCCCTCCCCGTGTCTCCCCTCTCCCCTCACCGCGTCCCCCTCATCTCCCTCATCCCTTGTAAGTCCTAATATAAGAAATAGTTCCAGGCTTAAACCAGGGAGGAGCGGGTGACAACAACCTGACTAACACCTGGAATACTGACCCTAACTCAGTATTTGAATTTTGAATTTTGAATTTTGAATTAATAGTAATGAATTGGCAACAGCGAGTAGGTAATCAGAGAGACTGGGTATGGCAGGGTTGGCAAATCCGTTATACATACATTCGTCCTCGCCAACATCAACAACAGACCACGCCTTTAATTTTGTTGCATGGCTTTGGTGCATCTATTGGGCATTGGCGACACAACTTAGAAATTTTAGGCGAACATCACACTGTTTATGCTCTAGATATGCTGGGTTTTGGTGCTTCGGAAAAAGCCGCAGCTAATTACAGTGTAGAGCTTTGGGTCAAGCAAGTTTATGATTTTTGGCAAACATTTATTCGTCAACCAGTGGTTTTAGTGGGAAATTCCAGTGGTTCACTCATTTCCTTAGTTGCTGCCGCAGCTCATCCTGACATGGTGCGGGGGATAGTGATGATGAGTTTACCTGATCCGACTTTAGAACTAGAAGCAATTCCAGTTTTTTTGCAACCAGTGGTCAGAGCAGTTAAAAGCATTGTGGCATCAAGACTAATTTTGAAACCGATTTTTTACTTTGTCCGTCGTCCAGGGGTGTTGCGACGTTGGGCTAGTTTAGCTTATGCCAGCCCCCAAGCTATTACCGATGAACTGATAGATATCTTAGCTGGACCTCCCCAAGACCGAGGTTCTGCCCGTGCCTTTACCGCCTTGTTTAAAGCCACAATTGGCATGAACTTTAGTCCTAGTGTCAAGAAAATATTACCAAACTTAACAATTCCGATGTTGTTGATTTGGGGACAAAAAGACCGCTTTGTTCCCCCAGCACTAGCTAGACAATTTGCTCTCTACAATCAAAAATTAGAAGTACTCTATCTAGAAGACGTGGGACACTGCCCCCATGATGAATCACCAGAACAGGTTAATCAAGTAATTTTAGACTGGATAGAGAAAAAAGTTATCTGCCAAAGCTAGTGCTGAGGGGATAAATTTAGCCAATGGAGACTTCTGTTGTATCTACGGCTGTAGTACCGTTAACAGAACGGGCAACAGACACCATTTTCCTGAGAATATCTTGACTATGCACCTTACCTCTTAAGACAACTGTACTACCTGTCTGGGCTACCCACAGGGTATTGACATCATCTAGTTGTGGATCTTCATCAAATGCTAAGGCTACCCGCTTGGCTAAACCACTTTGATCATATTCGCCATTTAATCCCAGACGTTCTGGGGGAATTGTTTGTGTAGTGGTAGCAGCCGCACTGGGAGTAGCCGATGGTACTGGCTGGGGAGTGGGGTTTACTTGGGCATTTTCCGATTTTTCCAAACCAAACAGTCTTTGCAACCAACCCATAAATAATCTTCTCCTGTTAAAGCTTCCTAACGATAAAGTGTACAAACTAGCCCGTCAGTCCGCATCTATCACTAAAAAGATATGCATCTAGAAAGCTTCCTTCTGGAGTGGAATTTCTATACAAGTTTTTCTTAAAGAAATGTAATGAATGTGGCTATTAAGTTTAAAATAAGAGTTCAGACCGACAATTAGCGTAGCCTTGAGTATGGGTCTGCACTAATCGTCTGCTCCCTAAGTTTCTGTTGGCAAAAATGAAACATACCTTGTCTGTTCTTGTAGAAGATGAAGCGGGGGTTTTATCCCGCATTTCTAGTTTATTTGCGCGTCGCGGCTTTAATATTGAGAGTCTTGCTGTTGGCCCAGCAGAACAGGGAGGCGTTTCCCGAATTACTATGGTTGTACCTGGTGACGATCGCGTTATCGAACAAATCACCAAACAGCTATATAAATTAGTTAACGTTCTCAAAGTGCAGGATATTACAGAAACTCCTTGTGTAGAACGGGAATTAATGCTTTTAAAAGTGAATGCAACTAGCAGCACTCGTTCTGAGATTATCGAATTATCTCAAATTTTCCGAGCGCGAGTGGTAGATGTGGCGGAAGATTCCCTCACTTTAGAAGTCGTGGGTGATCCCGGTAAAATGGTGGCGATCGTCCAAGTTCTGCAAAAATTTGGTTTACGAGAAATTGCTCGTACTGGTAAAATCGCTCTCACTCGTGAATCGGGTGTCAATACTGAGTTACTTAAATCTTTAGAAGTAAAAGTTTAGTCAGAGAATTTTATATCCTATTAGGAAATCCAGCAGCAGTTATGGTAATAATAGTTGCCAATCCTGCTGCTATTTGCTTTTTGTTTTAATAGATAAAAGAGTTTTATTTCTTAAAAAATCATTTTAAAATTCTAAATTTATCATGCCAATTGCTTGAAGTATAAGTAAATATAGGAATCCGGTTTGATTTTTGAAAAAAATCAGTACAACTCGTTCTCTCTTCCCTGTTAAGAGTTAAGAGTTAAGAGTTCCCTTGCCTACAGAATTAATTTCACAACTCAAATCGGACTGCTATATATGTCAATATTTTCTTGGCTTACTTACAAGTATTGATTCTGACCAAAACTTTCTAAGTTTCTGGCTTTGTTCTTGATTCTTGACTCCTGAATACTTCCAAAATAATGACAAATTGGCATGACTTACAGGGCAGAAAACTGCTAAAAAGTTGTTAGTCCAATCAATAAGACATTAATAAAATAGACAGCAATTAATATTTCTATAGCTAAATCTCCCTTAGCTGTAACTATTAAGTTGTCAATAACAATAGAAGACTTCTAAATTGCTGGATTTTAATCATAAAATACTGTAACAGGCAATTTGACTGACTTGCTGGCAACTTTTTTGTTTCTTATGTAGCTTGACAAAAAATTACTACAGTTTTATTGAATAAGCTAGTAAAATTGAAAAATAGACATTATTTAAGTTTTTATTGATTGCTTTTATTGATGAAGCTTGATGTAAATATCAGGTAGGATTCTGGGAATTTGAGCAGTTAGCGATCGCTACAAAATTACTGACTTTTTAAAAACATTATAAATCTAAAAAGTGATGATTACTATGCCTAGTGCTACTGGTAAAATTATTCGGCAAATAGTTAATATCTGCCAATCAGCAGAAGTTCCAATTAGCCCCTTACTAGAAATCAATAAAATGCTCAAAGATCGAGTGCAAGTAGATAGTATTCGTGATGTGAGAATTGAAGATTTACTGAGACGAGAACCTGTGCAACTGAATATTGAAGAAATTTTCCGCTTTTTACAAAATAAAACAGTATTAATTACAGGTTCAGGTGGTTCTATTGGTAGTGAACTTTGTCATCAAATTTTTCATTGTCACCCTAGCAGAATCATACTAATTGGATATGGAGAAAATTCAGTTTTTCATATTCAACAAGAATTAGAACAAATTGCCCAAACCTGGAAACTTGAAGGAAAATCACCAAAAAATATACCACAAATCTATACATTTATTGCTGATATTCGCTTTCGTTATCGATTAGAAAATGCCTTAGAAAAATTTAAACCTGATGTAATTTTTCATGCACCAGCACACAAACATATTCCTTTGATGCAATTAAACCCATTTGAAGCTATTACCAATAATGTAATTAGTACAAAAAATATACTAGAAGTAGCACTGCAATATAATGTAAAACATTTGGTCATGATTTCTACAGATAAAGCAGTAAATCCAATTAATGTCCTGGGTGTAAGTAAAAGAGTTGCAGAAATGTTAGTCTTACAAGCTGCTAAAGAAAGTGGAAATCCTTATGTAGCCGTCAGATTAGGTAATATTTTGGGTAGCCGGGGTAGTGTTATACCCACTTTTAAAAAGCAAATTGCTATGGGTAGACCAGTAACAGTTACTCATCCAGAAATTCGACGTTATTTTATGACCATTTCTGAAGCTGTGCAGTTAGTTTTACAAGCTGCTATTTCTGGTCAGAGTGGTGAAATTTTAATGTTAAATATGGGTGAACCTGTAAAAATTGTAGACTTAGCTAAGGAACTAATTAAGTTATCAGGATATGAAGTAAATAAAGATATTAAAATTGTCTTTACAGGCTTACGACTAGGTGAAAAATTATGTGAAGAGTTATTTATTCCTGGGGAAGAATATGAACATACCCAGAATCAAAAACTATTGGTAGTGAAAAATGCTAGTAGAATTGTGCCTACGAATTTAGATACTACAGTTGAAGCATTACGTCAAGCTGTCATTGACAATGATACTCATACTATCTATAAGTTACTAGCAAAAATTTTTCCAGGTTATCAACCAAAATTATTAGAGCATAACTTATTAACAAATATGTTTACAAGTAGCAATTTTTTATCTACGACGAGTGCCAATATTTTCCAATAAATTGAACATCATTAGGCTGAAAATATTTACCATCTTGAAAAGAAAAATTGTAGATAAAAAAATCTGACTTGTTCAAATTTCTCTTAATAACAAGATTTTAATGTTCATCTATAATAGGGCATTTTAATATACACAACTACAATTAAAAAAATACTATTGACACAAATTGATTTCCTTAAATTCAATCTTGCAAAGCTAATATTATTAATGCAAGATGGGAAATTATTAATAAGTAGGGGCAATAAGAATAATTTATAATTCTTTGCTCAAATCTCTTGTTTATAAGACTACTAAAAATTTAACAAAATTATTGAGATAAAAAATGTCTGGCATTACTAGCTTTTTAGATATATATCCCCAAGCCTCCCCGGAGAAAATGTACTTAATTATTCAACAAATGACAAAACTTCCCCAAAAATTTAGACCAGTGACCCCCTATGACAACATCCACAAACTAGCTGAAGTTTTCCCAGTCCCTCATCCAAAAGCCATGTGTATGGGTTTGGTTTCTTGCTGGAAACAACCACTAAAAATAGTGTTAGGTGCATCAAAATTACCAACTACCCTCAGAAATTCTCAACTTTGGACAAATTTGCCAGACTTAACCCAACACATGATGTATCTTGACACCGTTACCTATCTTCCAGATGGAATTTTAGTCAAAGTCGATCGGGCAGCAATGGGTGTCAGTTTAGAAAGTCGCATCCCCTTTTTAGATCATCGCTTAGTGGAGTTGGCTTGGCGCATACCTTTATCAATGAAAATCCGTCATGGTCAAGGTAAATGGTTACTGCGACAAATTTTGTATAAATATGTACCCCAAGCCTTAATTGAACATCTAAAATCAGGGTTTGGTATTTCTATTGATAGATGTTGGTTAGAACAAAACGATTAAACAATTCACAATTTACCATTCAAAACTTAAATCATGAACAAAATTCTTATTACGGGTGTGGCAGGTTTTATCGGTTCTCATTTGGCAGAAATTTTGTTAAAAAAAGGCTATCAAGTCATTGGGGTTGATAATTTTAATGGTTATTATGAACCAGGTTTTCAGCAAAATAACATAGCCCCCTTCAAAGATTTACCAGAATTTCAACTAGTCAGATACGATATTCAATTTGCTAATTGGCAAAATCTTTTAAAAGATGTAGAAATTATCTATCATCAAGCAGCCCAAACAGGTGTGAGAACAAGTTGGGGAAAAGGATTTAGTATTTACTCTGAACGGAATATTAACGCCACTCAAATTTTACTAGAAGCAGCTAAAGATGCGCCGAAATTAAAACGGTTTATTTTTGCTTCTACTGCTAGTGTCTATGGTGAAACGGAAATATTACCCACCAATGAAGAGGTTTGTCCTCAACCAGTTTCCCCTTATGGTATCACTAAATTAGCAGCTGAAAGATTATGCCAACTTTATTTTCAAAACTTTGGTATCCCAATTGTAATTTTACGTTATTTCACAGTTTATGGCCCCCGTCAACGAGCAGATATGGCATTTCATAAATTTTTTAAAGCAATTTTAGAAAATGAAGCCATTTCTATCTACGGTGATGGAAGACAAACGAGAGATTTTACATTTGTGAGTGATATTACTGCCGCTAATTTAGCTGCTGCTGTTACACCAAACGTAGTTGGCGAAATATTTAATATTGGTAGCGGTAGTCGAGTAGGTTTAGCAGAAGTTTTAGAAACTATTACAGAAATAGTTGGCAAACCAGTGAAAAAAAATTATATTGCCACAGCTAACGATGATGCACGTCATACTGCTGCTGATATCTCTAAAGCTAGACAAATTTTAGGATATCAGCCACAAATTTCTCTTAAAGAAGGTTTGATCAAAGAATGGGAGTGGATTAAATCTTTATATACACCCCAAAATTAAGGTGTGGTGTTTGATAAAGAAGAAAGAAGTGAGTAAGATGCGTCATTTGACGCATCAATAAAATACAAAAATTAATCTATTTTTATAAAAGATTTCTGCAAAATTCATCAGAATTCCAGTGTTATAAAAAAATGTGACTTCCTACTTTGTAGCGAAATTCAGATGGATATTAGAGTTTACTTAAGAATATAATCAAGAGTGAATTAAAATTCCCGATAAATGAGTTAGTAAGTATTCATAACACAGGATTCAGAAACCAGAATAACAACGGCTTTTAGGGTCAGTTTTAATGATTTAGGGAAAATCTGGATTTTCATATTTTAATTAGGCAAGCATTCTGGCTACTGACTCCTGACTCCTGAATTCTGATATGATTTAAAGTGACGAAATTGTAAATTGTAGAGGCAAACAGACGTTAGCCCCTACACAGCTATTTATTATTTTTCACCAATTAGCAAAACAATTTTACCCAAGATAGAACCTGTTTCTAATAATTGGTGAGCTTTAGCAGCTTCTTGTAAAGGAAATTGATGGCTAACTTGGATTTTTAATTTACCTTCATCTATCCAATTGGCACAGTGGTGGAGAATTTCGCCGTGATGTTGAAGTCCTTCGATATCGTTCATTAACATCGGAGTCAGCATTAATTCTAAACCAATGCGAAGATTACGATTTCTCGCTACTTTCCAAACTGTATTACCACCAGGTTCAAGAATAGTTACAACATCGCCATAAACGCGCACAGCCGGGAAGGTTTGAGCAAAAAGATCACCGCCCACAGTATCAAAAGCTAAGTCAACACCTGCGCCGTTTGTCCAGTCTAAGGTAGCTTGAACAAAATCAGTTTGTTGGTAAAAAATTACTTTGTCAGCACCAATTTGATTCACAAAATTAGCTTTTTCTTGTGTGCTGATAGTGGTAGCCACATCTGCACCTTTAAGTTTAGCCAGTTGAATAGCGACGTGTCCCACACCACCAGCACCAGCATGAATTAAAACTTTTTCTTTGGGTTCTAGCCTTCCCCGTTCATATAAAGCTTCCCAAGCGGTAATTAAAACCAGGGGTGCGGCTGCGGCTTCTGCAAAAGATGCGGTTTTGGGTTTGTAGGCTACAAAACGTTCATCAACTACCGTATATTCTGCATAGTTGCCTTGGTGTGCGCCTAAACCGCCATAGCAAAAATATACTTCATCCCCAGGACGGAATTTTTGCACATTTGCGCCAACTGCTTCTACCACACCTGCACCATCACAGCCAAGAATAGCGGGCATTTGATCAGGGTAGAATGTGCCACGTTTCCGCAATTTAGTATCAATGGGGTTAACGCCTGCTGCTACCAAGCGGACTAATAGTTGTGTATTTCCGGGTGTGGGTTTGGGTACTTCTTGCAGTTGTAATACTTCCGGGTTCCCTGCGGCTGTCATCAAGACTGCTTTCACGTTGTTTCCTCCTGGTTGAAGCTAAATGCACATTAATTTGCAACTTTAGCTTAACAACTGGACTCTTCAGAAAACTAGCGATCGCCTTCACTGGGCATTCCGCACAAATTAAAGTGGTGGTAGCCAGAAGGATAAATCTGTACGACCATAATAACTCGCCCCAGAAACGGTTACAGATACATTATTACAACCATATTCTGTGAAAGGAGTTCCCGCTTGACTAGCCCCCCGGATATCAAACTTACCAGTAGGTTTAATTGCTTGTACTGCACCTATATAACCCTTTGCACCTGTACCGGGAAAATAAGCATTCAATATGACGATAGATCCTACTTGTGGAGTCGTAATCTTCCTATAACCAAGACTTGAAAGTGTTAATTGCCAACTACTGGCATAATCTAGTTGAGGATCTGTAAAAACATAAGATGGTAACTGAAAACGATTTTTAATGTATTCAGATGCTCTACAAGCTACGGGATCTGTAGTTTGGGCAAAACTTGGGCTAGGAGCTACCATAACAGTTAAGGGTAGCATCGCTAAAAGTAAAGATGCTTTAGCACTGAAACACCAACGCTGAGATTTATTCAGAGATTTTGAGATAAAACTTTGGTAGCTATTATGCACTTGATACCTCTAGGAAATAGATTCTAAATTTAACTATGAATATTGTCGTGGAGAGGTGATAAGTTACAAAACAGCAAAAAAGCTGAAAAAATTATTAAGAGTTAGTGAAGCCCTAGTTGACACACTTATGCTGATTATAAAGAGGAAATAAAGTTAACGACGTAACCATACTCTGATAGAGACTTTTCTACCAAATTCTAAAACTCTTTGTAATTTACGTATTTCTCTTCAGCAAATAATTTTAAATCAAAAATTAATTTCTTGCTCAAATTCTGCTAACGCTTGCCAAGTTCCTAACCGCCAAGACTTTGCTATTGTGGCAGGAATAATTTTAGTTAGAGGAATGTTTGGGAAAATTAGACTAAAATCAGATTGAATATAATTACCATTTTGGAGCAAATTAATAATCAGCTTATCATGATGATAAATCCAGAGTTCGGGAACACCCAAAGCTAGATAAGCTTCCAGTGTGGTTTGAGAAGTAACGTCTATCTCAATTGCTAAATCAGGTGGCGGATCATTTGGTTCTAATCTTCGCTTATTTAGCATCATTTGGTAGTTCTGAATATAAAAACAAACATCCGGTTCTACACCTGCTGTATTTTCTTTTTTAAAAGTAGTTGAACCAAAAGGTTCGTATTTTTGGCCAGTCTTTTTTAATAGGATTTTGACAATACCATAAATTACAGCACGTTTGGAGTAAATGAAGTACAGAAGTTAATAACAAAGCCTGATGGTAAAGGAGTTTCAACCCTGTTCCCTGTTCCCTGTTCCCTGTTCCCTGTTCCCTGCTGTATATCTTTTGGCTTTTCGTGTTCAGGTAAAGAAACTATAATCTCTAAAATAGCATTACTGTAAGCTATTCTTGCAGAACGTTTTTCTCCTAATTCTTGTAAAATATCTTCAAATTCTTGCCAAGTCACATCTTCAATGGTGATCATACTACCAGGTGCTAACCGAATTTGACTAACTGGTTTAACTACTGTAGTCATATAATTAACCATCAATTAACTATGGTCGTAAAGAGTAAAATTTCTATCTAGCCAGATTACATAAAATATAGCACCATCTCTATAGCCTACCATTGGTTTCATACCGGAAAAACGAAAAGCAATAAAAGTTACATCTTCTGTAATAAATTTAGGAATAGGTGCTTTAATAGCATCTCTAGCAATTTTTTCATAACCTAATTTGTGTCTATCTTGTGATTTGATTTGACTCCAAGTTAGTTTACTGAGTCTATGAATTTTCAAAGCAAATACAGCTTGATCATCCTTTTCACATTTGGTTAGACAATATTCACCGTCTAGATAACGTAGAGAAAAGATAGGCGGCTGTTGCTCTGGTGGTATTTCTAGTTTATCATCTGGTGCAGCTAACTTATTTTCTTTATTTTTTGTTGGTTGCTTAAACCTATTCTTCCTATTCATCAGTAGTTACAAGCTGAGTTTGAAAATATTTCTTGAGAGATTGATGACTGATAATTAAATCACCTTGACTTGCATTTTTCCAAGGTTCTTCAGTAGCAACTAGATAGTGTAATTTCCATGCCGAAAACTGACCATATACGCTATAGACTTCATCTAATAAATCACGAGTTTGTTCATCAAATTTGGAAAAATCTATATCGTCAGGTATGGGAATAGCACCAGAACCATAAATTTTATATTCCCGAAAAACTTCAGGAACTACGGGTCCATAAGTCCAAGCTTCGATAGGTTCAGGAAATAAAGGTTGATCATATAGGGCTAAATGAAAACCTTGAGCATAGTAAAGTAATTTTTGCAGCTTGAGATTAGAAATCAAATCACCGGCTTCTTCATTGGTTTGGGCTAGAAAATACTTAGCTACATCATGACAACTTAACATATTTATTACCTACAAAATTTTGCTTTTAGCAATTATTTATCTTGCCTATTAGAAGTATAGATAATTCTGGTTTCAAAATTTGTCAAGCTTTTAGCTTGTTTTGGTATTTGTGTACTAAATATTGTGTAGCACAATTAAATTCTTGGTTAGATAATATACTATAGATACTTATTGCCCGCTTTCCGACCGGCAATTATAAAAAAAGTGTGTAAAGTAATGATATTCTGAGTACATAGTTCGCAACAATTACAGAAGGGATTACGTTGATATACCATCAAGATGCCATTGCTCCCCACGGTGGAGAGTTAGTTAACCGGGTTGCTACGCTTGAACAAAGAGAATTATTTCTCTCGAAAGCTGAATTTTTACCGCGAGTGACCCTTGATGAACGGGCTGTTTCTGATGTAGAAATGATTGCGATCGGTGGTTTTAGTCCGCTCACTGGTTTTATGAACCAAGCAGACTATGACCGTGTAGTAACAGAAATGCGCCTGGCGAATGGTTTACCTTGGTCTATCCCAGTTACTTTGTCTGTAACTGAAGAAGAAGCAGCACAACTCAGAGAGGGCGGTTTAGTTCGCCTGGATAACTCCAGAGGCGAATTTATTGCCGTTCTCGAACTGACAGAGAAATATCATTATGATAAGGTACGGGAAGCAGTTAATGTCTACCGCACAGATGAAGAAAAACACCCTGGTGTAAAAGTTCTTTATAACCAAGGTGATATCAACTTAGCGGGTAATATTTGGCTTTTAGAACGCCAACCTCATCCCCTCTTCCCCAGCTATCAAGTTGACCCCGCCGCATCTCGGCAAATGTTTAGAACTAAGGGTTGGAAAACTATTGTTGGTTTCCAAACTCGTAACCCTATCCACCGCGCTCATGAATATATCCAAAAGTGCGCTTTAGAAACTGTGGATGGTTTATTTTTACATCCACTGGTGGGAGCTACCAAGGAAGACGATATCCCTGCTGATGTGCGGATGCGTTGTTATGAAATTTTGATAGAACACTATTACCCCTTAGATAGAGTAATTTTAGCCATTAATCCGGCAGCGATGCGCTATGCTGGACCAAGGGAAGCAATTTTCCATGCTCTAGTCCGCAAAAACTATGGCTGTACTCACTTTATTGTCGGTCGTGACCATGCTGGTGTAGGTGACTACTACGGCACTTATGACGCTCAATATATTTTTGATGAGTTTAAGCCTGAAGAGTTGGGCATTGTGCCAATGAAGTTTGAACATGCTTTCTATTGCACACGCACCAAGCAAATGGCAACTACTAAAACCAGTCCTAGCAAACCAGAGGAGCGCATTCACTTATCTGGTACAAAAGTAAGAGAAATGTTGCGTCGAGGTGAACTACCTCCACCAGAGTTCTCCCGTCCAGAGGTGGCTGCTGAGTTGGCAAGGGCAATGCAGATTAAACAAGAGGCTTTAGTCTAAATTAGTTAATTGGCGCAACATCCCAAAATGCGGCTAAAACTGGAGAAAAATAGGAACTCTGAGTGAGTAAAGGTAACTATTACCTGAAAATTCTCCGGTTTTTAACCGCGAGAACATCAAAATATGGACTTTAGCCATTTAAGCTAGAAGCTGATAGGCTAAAGGCTAGTGATGAGATTATGAAGCGGCGGACATTTATACAACGAATCGGCTCAATCTTAGGGGTTCTAGGGATAGCTGAAGCTGAGTGGTTAACTTGGGGAAATGCTTATAACCAAGCTTTGGCACAACCAAGTTCGCGCAAATTGGCTTTACTGGTAGGTGTTAATAAATACGCACAAAGTCCAGCCCTGGCTGGGTGTTTGACTGATGTAGAATTACAAAAGGAACTGCTTATTAATCGGTTCGGCTTTGTGGGGGCGGATATTCTCACTTTGACTGAGGAACAAGCCAGCAGAGATTTTATAGAAGCAGCTATTTTAGACCATCTGGGTAAGCAGACTAGGGCTGATGATGTGGTATTTTTCCACTTTAGCGGCTATGGGAGTAAAATAACGGGACAAAATGCTTTAGTACCCGTAGATGAAAGGAATGCAGAAGATAAGAATTTTGTCAATTATTTACTAGAACAGACGTTATTGTTATTGTTGCGATCGCTCCCCACAAGCAATGTAACAGCAGTTCTGGATACGAGTTATGATATTTCTGAGACATTCCGTGCCACTGGGTTGAAAATTCGGGCTTTGTCTACGTCTCCAGATTTGAAGTTAGTTACAGGGGAAGAGGAATTTTTACAAGGACTAAAAAATCAAGCTTCCCAACTTAACCCGATAACTTTATTAACAGCGACTTCTAACCCCCAGCAGGTAGCACGGGAGTTACTACTATCTGGTGTGAGTGCGGGTTTATTTACTTATGCTTTAACCCAATATCTTTGGGAAACTACACCAGCAAGAAAAATTACTACTTTGCTATCTTATGCAGGTAGTGAAATGTATAATCTAGGCAGTGGACAGCAACCAGCATTAGTTAATGGGTTGAAGAATCAGCCAAATACTTTGATTGATAGTTTATCCTGGTCTGGTGCGGAAGGGGTAGTGAAAGCTACAGATGAGGAAGGAAAGGCAGTTAAATTGTTGTTGACTGGTTTACCTCCCCAGGTTTTAGAATCTTATGGTGCAAATTCTCGCTTGACAACCGCAACGGGGGAAGTGTTAGTGTTGCGATCGCGCACTGGGTTAAATGCTAAAGCCCAAATTGCCAACACCAAACCGCCACAAGTTGGGCAATTAATACAAGAAGCAGTACGTGTTTTACCCAAGAATATCAGTTTAACAATTGGCTTAGATGCCAGTTTAGAAAGAATTGAAAGAGTTGATGCGACTAGCGCCTTTGCTACTTTTGCGGGTGTGACTACGGTAGTAGCTGGGGAACAACCAGCAGATTACATTTTCGGCAAACTGGCTAAAGGTAATACCCGTTATGCTTTATTTTCTCAGTTTGGGGAATTAATTCCTAACACCACAGGAGAAAATGAAGAAGCGGTGAAAGTAGCGGTAAAACGCTTATTATCAAAATTACCCACCTTGTTAGCTGCGAAATTATGGCAATTAACAAATAATCAAGGTTCTTCTCGTTTAGTGGTGAGAGGGACATTGGAGACAGTGAATAGTTTCACCTCACAACCAGTAGTACAGCGTGAAACCCTCCGCACTAGCACAGCCAAGAAATTGAATATACCAACAGTTGCAGTTCCACAAGTAGCTATTGGTAGTCGGATGCAGTACAAACTAGAAAATTTGAGCGATCGCCCCTTATATATTATGTTAGTGGGAGTGAATAATAGCACAAATGCAATCGCCTTTTATCCTTGGCAAGTCCGACAAGAACCAAGCACCAGCGAAACCAAACCGCAGTTAGAAAATTTATTCATTCCTCCAGGAGAAACTTTAACTATCCCAGAAACCGCAGTCTCCGAGTGGGCAATACCTGGTTTATCCTTATTTTGTGAACATCAAATCATTTTCAGCACCTCACCCTTTACGGGAACTCTAGCAGCTTTAGCAGCTAGTAATACTTCAGGTGGACGAAAACCCATTGCTACTTTAGCAAGTCCTTTAGATGTTGCCCAAGCATTATTACAAGATTTACATAATGCTAGTGCGGTGAAAGCCGAAACCACTACAGCTAACGATGGTCATATTTTAGATGTGCGAAATTGGGCAAGTTTGAATTTTTGTTTTCAAGTGGTGTAAATCAGGCTTGGAGTTGAAGAAAATTGTTGAACCAGTCTACTACGGTCTGCTTATGACTAATTAGCTACAATATTAGTTTTGATAATTCTCTTTGTAGGATGCGTCAGTTACCATAGCCAGTTTACACGACGCATTCCATCTATTTTTTAATTTATTTAAGCAATACTAATAGGAGTGTGATTCCCGGATTTATTAAAATCAATTAAATCTCGACGCTTCATTTCTTTTTGTAAATCAGAAAGTACATCTCCTATGGGATGAATTGCTTTAATAACGGCTTGTCCTCTATTGTTGCCAGTAAGCTCTATGATTGTTTCACCTAATTCATCTGATTGAACCCAGTACAGCTGACCGTTGCAGAAGATTAAAAATTTACCCAAAAGGGTTGTGTCAAAACCATTATTGCGGATGTAATCAATTACCTTCCTAATTTCTTGCATAGATAATTGCTGTCTAAGCGCATAAATAATTCTCAACTCCAAAACTTGGTCTAAGTTGTAGAGGACGACTGGATGGCTTTCACTACCAAGTTTTGTTGGCTGTACAATACCAGATTTGTCTAATCTACTTAACTGACCTGAGCTAAGTCCAGTCAGTTTCAAAACCTCCTGTCTAGTAAATAAGCTGTTCATAATAGCTTTCTCCTTCTGTGAAGACAGACAATTGTGTCTACACTGATAAATATCTTGTCAACTTTGCGATTATTATGTGCTGATTTTATCTCATCAGAAAATATTATATTGCCATTTTGGCAACGAACATGAATATTTAAGATAAGAAATTATCGTTATACTATTTCGGTTAATGATGCCCTATGATTTTGTTTCGGTTGTTGCCAAAGCGAAATATCTTAGCTAAGATATAGTAAAAGCAGCCAAATTGCCAAAATTTAGCTGCTTGTAGAAAAGTAATCAATAAAAATTAGTGACACTTATGACATTAACATACCCAAACCAACCTATCGAAACCTATACTAGAAGGTTCAATCAAGTGATAATGATCACCTATGACCTGAAAACACCTGGACAAAACTACCAGGGCCTAGATGAAGCTATCAAATCACTTGGAAACTATTGGCATTACTTGGGTTCAACTTGGTTGGTGGATACTACTCATACCACAAAACAAGTTAGGGATTACCTCAAACAGTTCATTGACTACAATGATAGACTGCTAGTTACCAAAGTAGATCCATCTGATGTTAGTGGATGGTTGCCCGAAAAAGCATGGAATTGGATTTATAAGCGTAGGAGACGTGTAGCCAATATTTTGCGCTAAATGTCTTTTAGCAGAATAGTGAATGAATCGAGACGATGGTATCAGCAAAGGATGTGCTGTGAGCATTCGTCTCTTCTTGATTTAACAAGTGAAAATTTTTTCCCTATATCAATGAATTGTTTTGAATGCTAATATCCCTGTTTTGTCACTCTGGGAGAAAAATCATCAAAGCGAAATTATGAAACTTTGATTTAATCAAGTTTTGAGGCTTCATTTTCTAACAGTAAGAAATTTTTCAAGTCAATACTTGGAAAGTGAAGCACTGAAAGCCTTTGAGCTATTTGGTTCTACCAATCTGAGAGAAGATAGATATTCACACTCTTCCATATTACAGCCTAGTATGACACAGGATAAAGGAGCTAAAATTTAATTAAAACCATAGGAGATAAGATTGATGTCACAAACCATACAAGGAATTTATAAAAACGGTAAAATTGAACTTTCCGAAATACCACAGGGAATTACAGAAAGTATAGTTTTAGTTACCTTCTTGGAAACAAAACCCCAAACTTGGCCAGACATAATTATGCAATATCAAGGGGTGGAAGAAAGTATTATATTTGAATCCTATCGAGATGAGCTTCTACCACCTAACGAAATAGAATTTTGATTATGGGTTATCTACTTGATACATGTGTAGTCAGTGATTTTGTTAAGGGAGAAGAAAACACCCTTCAGCGATTAAAAAGTGTTTCTTCTACTGATGTTTTTGTCTCATCCTTAACAGTGATGGAGGTAAAATATGGGTTGGCAGTTAATCCAAAACGTGCAGTTAAAATTCAACCATTAATTGAAATATTCTTCAATTCAGTTACAATTTTACCTTTTGACTCAAGAGATGCAGAGCAAGCAGCCCAAATTAGAAGTATTCTAAAAATAGCAGGAACTCCTATTGGTGCTTATGATGTACTGATTGCAGCAACAGCATTAACCCAGAATCACACTATTGTAACCTCTAATGTTAGGGAGTTTCAAAGAATACCAAATTTACAAATTGAAAATTGGCGTGATGGTTGAATTTTTACTCCTCTCCTTGCAAACTCCTTAACTTCCGAATCTCTGGCCAAATGGCTGCTACAGCTACCACTACCAAAATTGTCGCTACACCTCCACCGACTACGGACATCACCGGGCCAAATAAAGCAGCAGCTAAACCCGATTCAAATCCTCCTAACTCATTAGAAGCACTAATAAATACACTATTAATAGCCGATACTCGACCCCGTAAATGATCAGGTGTTTTAATCTGCACTAAAGTATGGCGAATCACTACACTAATGCTATCTAATGCCCCAGTTAAAGCCAGCATCAAAATTGATAGCCATACCCAACGGGATAAACCAAAAATGATTGTTGCTACCCCAAAACCGACGACAGACCAAAGTAAGGCCGGCCCGGCTTTTCGCATTGGTGGCAAATATACTAATGATACTGCCATAATTAACGCACCAATGGAGGGTGCTGCTTGTAAATAACCTAATTCGACTGGACCAACGTGTAAAATATCTTTAGCATAGATGGGTAAAAGTGCCACTGCACCACCAAATAACACGGCAAATAAATCTAAGGTGATAGCCGCAAACATAATTTTATTTTGCCAAACAAACTCTGCACCGGCTGCTAAGGCTTTGAAGGATATTGGTTCTTTATCTAAGGTGGTTTTTGGCTCTTTAATTGCTACCACCAGCACCAAACAGGAAAATGCGGCTATTGCAGCGATAATATAAACTCCTGTAGCATTGCCAAAAAGAGCGATTCCAAATCCTCCTAAAGCTGGGCCGATAACTGAGGCTAATTGAAAGGTGCTACTATTCCAAGTTGCAGCATTAGTATATACATTTGTGGGTATTAATTGCCACATCAAGGCATCACTGGCAGGTTTGAGAAATGCCCGACCAATACCCATTAAGACTAGGCAACTATAAACTAGAAATACTGAACCACGAGTAAAAGAAATTGCAGTCAAAGCTAATGAGCAAAAGATGAGTAGCAGTAGGGAAATTAAAACAGTAAAACGTCGATCGCGTTTATCGGCTAAATGTCCAGCAATCAAAGTTAAGATGATGATGGGTAAAACTTGGGCTAGTCCTACTCCACCTAAAGCTAGAGCAGAATTGGTGCGATCGTACAGTTCCCAACCAATAGCCACATTCTGCATTTGTCCCCCGGTAAACAGGAGTAAGCGCCCAATGGTAAATAATCTATAATCTCTAAATCTCAAGGCGGAAAAAGGATCATTTTGTCCAGCCTTAGTTGTGGGGAGGGTTTGATTCGGTTTGCTCGAAGACATTTTTTAGTAAAGTTAAGCCTTCCTCGATTTGCGATATTTGTTCTGGTGTCAGTTCTTTGATAATCTCGGCGATGTGAGCGCGAGTTTTTTCTTGAGATTGTTCTAATAGGGATTTTCCCTCTGTGGTTAGACTGAGAACTACTCTTCGTCTCTCTTGGGGGTGATCATTGCGTTCTACTAGCTGGCGCTGTACGAGTCGTTCAATCGTCGTGGATGCGGTAGCACAGGTAACACCTAAATGTTCTGCTAACTCGGATAACGAGGCCCCTGGATTGCGATTGAGGAAGGCAAGCGATCGCAACTGTGGTATGGATAAAGAGTCAGCACTGTGAGTCCGCATCTCTGCTCGGATAAACCGCATCAACAGGGGGACTGTTTCCATCACCCTAGCGGCACATTTTTCTGAGGGTTTACCGAGCTGCATGGATTTTTTTTCTCCTGATTACATCGCTATCCGTGGATATAGTTTCCCACAAATAACTGTTAAACCTATTAATATTAACAAGAGAATTATACAGTCTAGACCAAATCCATAAACACTTGTGCCATTTACTAACATTGTACCACGCAGGGCATCAACCTGATAAGTCAAAGGATTAATACTAGAAAGCATCCTTAACCACATCGGCATCAATGAAAGGGGATAAATTGCATTACTAGCAAAAAACAAAGGCATGGTTAATAATTGCCCAATTCCGGTAAATCTTTCTCGTGATTTCACCAGACAACCAATAATTAGTGAAAAAACGCAAAAACAACCAGAACCTAAAAATACTATCAGGACAACTTGTAGAATTGCTAGAGGATGCCAATTCAGATTTACACCTAAGAAAAAAGCCAAAGCGTAAATTAAGACTACTTGGGATAAACACCGGATACCAGAAGCTAAAGATTTACCCAAAACCATTGCTACGCGAGGAGTAGGAGTAGCCATAATCTTATGTACAATTCCTAAATCCCGCTCCCAAATTAATGTCATTCCTCCGGTAAAAATAGCCACAAATAACACACTTTGTGCTAAAATTCCCGGAGTCATAAAGTCTAAATAGGACAAATCACCCGTAGGAATAGCACGAGTTTTCGTAAAAACTTGCCCAAAAATCAATAGCCATAATGCTGGCTGTGCAGCCCGAATCAATAAATCACTGGGGTCATGGCGAAGTTTTCTAACTTCCAGTTCAGTAATAACTAGAGTTTTGTAAAATAGTTCTTGAATCGCCGCAAAAATGTTATTGTGACGATGTGGTTTAATATCAACCCAGCCGTTGAGAAGTGCGTCTGGTTCTTGCGGTTTCACCATAACTTACTCCTGATACTAATTGATTCCCTGTATAGTGGATAAAAACATCATCTAAGGTAGCATCTGGTTTATTTATTGCTGCTTTTAAATCTGTAGGTGAGCCAGTGATAATCTCTCTACCTTGACTCATAATTGTCACTCGATGACATAAACTATCCGCCTCTTCTAAAAAGTGGGTAGTTAAAAATATTGTTGTGCCGAACTCTACTCGCAGTTGTTGGATGAGTTGCCATACTTGGGTTCTAGCAACTGGATCTAATCCAACTGTAGGTTCATCTAGGAATAAAACTTGTGGTTGGTGCAAGATAGATTGAGCAATTTCTAATTTGCGAATCATCCCCCCGGAATAGTTTTTAACTAACCGATTGGCTACTGATTGTAAGCCCATAAAATCTAAAATTTCCCTAATTTTCTGTTCTCTTCTGCGGGAGGGAATTTCATATAATTTGGCAAAAATCAGCAAGTTTTCATAACCAGTCAAACTCCCATCGGCGGATAAAGCTTGGGGTACATAACCGATAACTCTTCTTACTGCTTTTGGTTGGTGAGTGACATCAAAACCTGCGATCGCTGCTTGTCCGGCACTAGGAGGTAGTAAAGTAGTTAACATTTTGATAACTGTGCTTTTACCCGCTCCATTTGGCCCTAGTAAACCAAACACCTCTCCAGACGCTACGGAGATATTTAATGTATCAACTGCCGTAAACTTGTCAAACCGCCGTGTTAACTCGTGGGTTTCTAACACAGGCGATCGCGGAATTTGTGGGTGCGTGTCCCAAGGGTTTTTTTGTCCTGTTAGTTTAATCACAAGCAGAAAAATTTTTGTTTTCTAATATTTAGTCTATCTAAATATTAGCATTGCATAAATTTTACAGAAGTCAAGAGGATATACTGAGAAAATCGCCAAAATCTTTATGCAATAATTTATACTATACTTTCTAGCTAGTGAGAAAGCCTACAGCAGATTACATGAGAAGCTGAAAATTAAACCTCAAAGACCAAGCAGTTTTCACTCCCTACTCCTGACTCTTGCTGTGATTCATGAATATTTTTCCAAAAATCACCAAATAAAAATAGATTTTTGATAATAGCAAATTGCAATCTATTTACCTAAAAGATATTCATCTTCCTAGAGTTATATCTACTAAAAAAATTAAAATTACCGTAAGTATTCAGAATACAGAATCCAGAATTTAGCATTAAAGAGACTTTTACAGTCAAGCTGAATGGTTCTCAAGAAATATTACTACTATCTATTCCTGATTGGATCAGCATTCTGACCGGAGGCGGAGCGTCTGGAGGCTCCGCTTCTGACTTCTGACTCCTGAATTCTTACAAATTACCAATATTACTTAAGTTGTATTCCTTTCAGTTATCTCTTTAGTTGGTATTTCTTGATATTTAACTCAGAAAGTATGAACTCAAGGACGGTAATATATGTCAGTAATTCAGCCGCCAGCCAGAGGTTAAGCACTAACATAATAATTATATTTAAAAATATATATTGTTAAAATTTGCAAAAACTAGGAACTTATGACGCTTCATAGACTTGAAGATTTTGACCCTAATTATAGAGAAACTTTTGGTGGAGATGACGTTAAATCCTTGGATCTCTACACCGAAAGCGGAGTAAGAGTAGGAAAAATTTATGATGCTTTACTGGATGATAGCGGGCGATTTCGCTATTTAGTGATAGATACGGAATTTAATGGGTTTGGCAAAAAAACATTGCTGCCAATTGGACTATCTCGAATTAATTATCCAGCGAGACGTGTTTATGTAGATGGACTCAGTAAGGAACAAGTGGAACATTTACCTGAGTATGAAGAAAGTACAATTGTTGATGAAAGTTACGAGGAAAGAATCCGTAATATTTACCGCGCTGCTTTTGGTGATCAGATCACAGAGGCAGAAAAGCCAGCTTTCGATCGCACAATTTATCAGCAAGAACCGACTTTATACGGCTTAAATGAGCAATATCACCAAACTCTCAGGCTGTATGAAGAAAGATTAATTGCTAATAAGCATCGTGTGAAAACGGGAGAAGTAGCAGTTGGTAAACACATTGAAACCGAAACAGCCAGAGTAACTGTCCCGATTGAAAAAGAGCGTATTGTTATTGAAAGAGTTCCACCTCTAGAAACAGGAACAGTTTTAGATCCTAATGAGTTGAGATTTCAAGAAGGGGAAGTTGCCAGGATAGAAGTTTATCAAGAAACTCCAGAAATTCACAAAGAAGCATTTGTGCGTGAAGAAGTGCGGGTGAGAAAAGTAATAGATCGAGATATGGTAGAAGCACAAGACATCATTCGTCGGGAAGAATTAGATGTCGATACTGCTGGTAATTTCCAGTTACAAACACCTGGCGTTATCACCCACGAAGCAATTTAATTAGTGAAGACATCTATAAAGTGTAGGGTAATATCCACAAATAAATTTGGAGGATTTAAACAAGACTAAAAATTTTGTTCACCTTAACAAATTCAAGGTAATTGTAATCTCTAGGTATAGGGGTAGAGTTTACCAAATAATTGTATTTTCTCTTCATCCCTACACCCTATACCCCCATACCTACACGCTAGTTGAAGGTAGGCAAAAAATCAGCTATGAAAACGTAAGAATTCAGGAGTTAGGAGGAGGCAGTGCGGTCTTCTCCCAAAGGGAGAGGCTAGCGCCAAGGGGTCTCCCCAAGTGAAGCAACTGCCGTTCAGTAGTCAGAATAGTTATCACACAAAGAATAGAAATGAGTAATATTTGGCGAAAATCTTTAGCTGGATTCTTAAATTCTTTCTAATTCTGAATTCTGGATTCTGGATTCTGAATCCTTACAGAAAAACTATCTCCATTGATAATACTGGAGTAAAGCAATTACTTCGAGAGAAAGAGGGAAATAAATCAATCAATTTATAGCCTAGATAATAAGAAATACTGTAATAGATTTGAGGGAAAATAAAATGGCTCTTTACAAAATAGAAGACTTTGACCCTCAATACCGTGATACTTTTAATGGTAGTGATATCAAGGGTTTAGGAGTCTATACACAAGGAACGGAGGAAAAAATAGGTACTGTCAATGATGTTTTAGTTGATGAAGAGGGACATTTTCGCTATCTCGTAGTTGATTTAGGTTTTTGGATTTTTGGAAAAAAAGTATTACTTCCCATCGGTCGGACACGCATCGACTACGCTAATAATCGCGTTTATACCATTGGTTTAACTAGAGAGCAAGCGGAAGATTTACCAGAATTTAACGAACGTCTAACATTAGACTATGACTATGAAGAACGGGTACGTGGAGTTTACCGCAACCCCAGCTACCGCACTACAGCAGTAGAAACAGCCGCACCAGTAGAAACAGCCGCACCAGTAGAAGCACCCGCAGGTGTAGCTACAGCCTCTCCCTCCAGAACTACACCAATCTACAACCCCGACACTTACACCTATGAAAATGAACCGGATTTGTTTAACTTAAATGAGCAAAATCATCAAACCTTGAAATTGTATCAAGAAAGATTAATTACCAGTAAAAGAAGGCAAAAAATTGGAGAAGTGGCGGTTGGTAAGCATATTGAAACCGAAACAGCCAGAGTTGCAGTCCCGGTGGAAAGAGAACATGTAGTAATTGAACGTGTTACTCCCACTGATGCGGGAACTGCTGTTTCTCCCCGTGAAGCCACCTTTAGAGAAGGAGAAGTAGCGCGGATGGAAATTCACGCAGAAACACCAGAAATCCACAAAGAAGCTTATGTGCGGGAAGAGGTAAGAGTAAAGAAAGTTGTGGAAAAAGACACAGTACAAAGCGAAGAAACCGTGCGTCGAGAAGAGTTAGATATTAGCGCACCTGGTTTACCAGTTGAGGAAAGATAAAACACTTTCCCAGAAAGATTAAGGTGTGAGAGAAATTCATTTTATCTAAAAGTATGGGACAAGGCAATGCCTTGTCCCTACAAATAGAACGTCTTCTCAATCATTGAAAACTACTGTAAATAGAAAGATAGAGATAGATAAAAATCAAAACTAAGGTATATGACTGAATATTTAAACAACAACGATCGCCAAATTTTCACTAACTCCACAAGTCAATCATTAGTAGCTGAAGAAAAAATCATTCCCTTACTAGAAGAAAGGCTAATTATTGAGCAAAATAGACATAAGATAGGAGAGGTAATTATTCGTAAAAAAATCGAGACAGAAATGGTTCAAGTACCCGTGAGACGGGAAAAATTAATAGTTGAACAAATCGGTGCAGAACCTCAGCAACTTGCTGAAATTGATTTAGGTTTACCAGAAATTTCTAGACTGGAATTAACAACAGATGAAAAATTGGAATTAACTGCTTTTGATGGTAAATTTATAGTTAGTGGTGAGTTTACTTCCCCCAAAATTGCTAGTTTAATTTTAAACGCGATCGCTCTAGAACGTCATCATGGCTGTAATCAGATTAAAATAGCCATTTCTGTAGAAAATGAAGCCCAACAAAAAAAATATCAAGAATGGTTTAATCGCTGTTCTATAAGTCAAAAATCATAATCAATTCAAAATTAAAAATTAGAAAATACTTTTGTCACCAGTATCTTAGTTATTCGGGTGGGATTTTTACCTTTTTTTGTATGGAATATGTAATTAATTAGCCTGGGTTGCCAGGCTTTTTTCTGTTCGCCCCACCCTGATAGAGTGTAGGTAAATTTAAAATTTGATTATATTCAATCCCTTTGAATTTATACCTCAAATGGACTGAGCTTTGGGTGTATATTTCTTACGTGTATAGACAGCCCAAGCCAAAACCAAAAATGTCAAAATTCCCGCCAAATATAAAGGATAGCTATAGGTAATAGGTTGACTTCTATTCACCAGTAACCCGGCAATTATTGGGCCGATGCCATTAGAAATACTTAAATAAGAAGCATTTAAACCCATAACCATGCCCTGTTCTTCTGGTCGAGCATTTAAAGAAATTAGTGTGCTAATCATTGGCTGCACTAATGAATTAAACAGAGAAAATAAAATACAAACCATCACAAAATAAGCGATGTTTGGCCAGACTGGCATTAAACAAAATGACAAACTGCGGAAAAACAAACCTAGAAATAAGATATTCACTACATCTATTTTGCGGTTGAGAAAAGGTACACCTAAAGTTTGCATAATTACACCTACAACCCCAAAAGTCAAAAATAAAATAGTCAAAGACTCTTTATTTTGACCTAAGACATTGAGAAAATAAGGCTGAAAAGCAAAGGTAAACATTGTAAAAGTTGTACCTGTCAAGAAATTAACTAATAGTAAAATTCCCACTCCAGGTATTACTAAACCTTTAATTAAATTACTTAAACCTAAATCAAAGATATTTTTTGATGGATTAATATCACTAGGCAGAGTTTCTGGTAGAAAGAAAATTGTCAATAATAGACCAATTAATGCTACTGTCCCAGAAGCTAAGAAAGCCATTCCCAAGGAAAATTGTTGCGCTAATAAACTGGTAACAGGCCCCAAAACAAATCCTGACATCATCGCCGCAGTAAACATACTAAAAGCTTGAGCGCGATCCTTCGGACTGGTAATATCAGAAACAACAGCCTGAGCCACAGACATGTTACCACCAGTAATGCCATCTAAAAATCTACCAAAAAACAATAAACCTGCACTGGTAGCCGTTCCCGCTATCAAGTTGGCAATGACAGTTCCCGCCAAACTAATAATTAGTAAAGGCTTCCGTCCAAAGCGGTCAGAGAGTTTACCAATCACTGGTGTGGCAAAAAATTGAGCTACTGAATAAATAGAAAACAATAAACTAATCTGAAAATCATTCAGCGAAAATTGTTGACCATAAATGTAGATCACAGGTATTAAAATCGTCACGCTGAGGGAATTAATAAAGGCAATGAGAGTGACGATCCAGAGTTTCCTATTCATAAGAAATCAATAATTGTAAGGTTTTTACTGGAGAGATATACTAAAAACAGCAATATTTCCAACATAGTAATCCTACCATTCTCTGTGCTATTAACTAATCAAAATGAAAATGGCATCGCGCAAATTTTTCAATAAGCAAGTCAAACGGTTACTGCCCTTAATCCACATTAAAATCAATAATGGAGACTTTGAAATTGCAGGTATGGGTGCTTGGTATTATTACTTGCGTGACCCCTACCATTTATTACTTACTCTCCCCTGGTCTGGCTTCTTTTTTCTCATCTGTATTTTTTATCTGGCTATTAATTCCTTATTTGCTTGCCTTTATTTGCTAGGTGGGGATTGTATTGCTAATGCTCAATCAGGTTCTTTCGCTGATGCTTTTTTCTTTAGCGTCCAAACCCTTGCCTCCATCGGCTATGGGGCAATGTATCCCAAGACTACCTACGCTAATATCATTGTCACCATAGAAGCGATCGTTGGTGTAGTGGGTATTGCCCTAATGACAGGACTGGCATTTGCTCGCTTTTCTCGACCTACCGCCCGTGTGATGTTTAGTCATCAAGCTGTTATTACATCCTACGAAGGCTTACCTACTCTCATGTTTCGCACGGCTAACCAGCGCCGCAATATTATTATTGAAGCACAAATGCGAGTCTATTTAATGCGTGATGAAATCTCTACTGAAGGTCATTTTATGCGCCGCATTCATGACTTAAAACTCATCCGCAATCAAACACCAAGCTTTATGTTATCTTGGTCGGTTATGCATGTCATTGATGAAACGAGTCCACTTTATGGCATGACACCAGAATCACTGGCTAAAACAAATTCTTTACTATTAGTTTCCTTAACTGGTCTTGATGAAACAGTAGCCCAAATAGTCCATGCCCGGAAAACTTATACATCCAATCAGATTCTATGGAACGCTCAATTTGTAGATATTATGCACCATACACCCGATGGACATCGTTATGTAGATTATAAACATTTTCATGATGTCCTCCCCTTAGAGTAATTTGGCAAATGAGTAGCTAAAGTCATCAAAAATAACTAAATTTTAGTTTCAAACTACTTTTAAATTAAATTTGTCATAATCTTGACATAACATTGTCACAACTTTGTCAAACCAAATGTGTGATATTGGATTGAACTGTATTATTTTAGTTAGCTCATAAATTCCGACGTAGGGTGCGTTTTAATCGACATAGTTTTATTTAATGCCAGTCATATTTAACATGATGACTGTCAAAATTTTGATGGCTAATAATTGTCCTGCTCACCATTTTTGATTAAATAACACTTGCAGATGAATCGCCAATCCTCAACAACACAATTACCAATAATCCATATCCATCCATCATCTCATCATAGTTGTCGGTTTTGTGGCACTGAATTACGTCATACTTTTGTAGATTTAGGAAGCTCTCCTCCTTGTCAGAGTCATCGCAGTTTAGAGCAGTTAAATGAAATGGAGCCTTTCTATCCTCTCCATGTACATATCTGCGAAAAATGTTTCTTAGTACAATTACCAGAACACGTTAGCCCTGTTAATATTTTTAATCAGTATGCCTATTTCTCATCCTACTCTGATTCTTGGTTAAAACACGCTCAGAATTATGTAGAAATGGCTGTAGAGCGTTTTCAATTAAATCAAAATAGTCAAGTAGTAGAAATTGCCAGTAATGATGGCTACTTGCTACAGTATTTTATTACTAAAGGCATTCCTGCTTTGGGAGTAGAACCATCTGCTAATGTGGCTGAAGTAGCGATGAAAAAAGGTATTCCTACAGTTGTTAAGTTTTTTGGAACATCAACAGCAAAGGAACTACTAACTTTAGGGAAACAAGCAGATTTATTATTAGGTAATAATGTTTTAGCTCATGTTCCTGATTTGAATGATTTTGTGCAGGGGATGAAAATTATTCTCAAACCGCAGGGAGTAATTACAATGGAATTTCCTCACCTGCTGAGGTTAATGGCTGAAAATCAATTTGATACTATTTATCATGAGCATTTTTCCTATTTTTCTTTTCTGACTGTACTAAAAATTTTTGCAGCTCATGAGTTGACAATTTTTGATGTAGAAGAATTACCAACTCATGGCGGTTCTTTGAGAATTTATGCCCGTCATAGTGAAGATAATTCTCGACCTGTAGCGCAGTCAGTATTAGAATTGCAAGCTAGAGAAGAAGCAGCTGGTTTTTCTTGTTTAGAAACATATCTCTCATTTGGTGAACAAGTTAAGGACACTAAATATAAGTTGCTAGAGTTTTTGATTCAGGCCAAACGCCAAGGTAAAACTATCGTCGGTTATGGTGCGCCAGGTAAAGGTAATACTTTACTCAATTACTGTGGAATTCGCACAGATTTTCTTGATTATACAGTCGATCGCAATCCTTACAAACAAGGTAATTTTCTCCCCGGAACTCAAATTCCCATTTACCATCCAGACAAAATTAAAGAAACAAAACCTGATTATGTGCTAATTTTACCTTGGAATCTCAAGAATGAAATTATGTCACAAATTGCTTACATCCGCGAGTGGGGAGGACAATTTGTGGTTCCCATTCCCCAAGTTACAGTTTATTCCTGAGTAAGTATTCAGAATACAGAATCCAGAATTCAGCATTCACGAGACTTTTACAGTCAAGCTGAAGGATTCTCAAGAAATATTACTACTATCTATTCCTGATTGGATCAGCATTCTGACCGGAGGCGGAGCGTCTGGAGGCTCCGCTTCTGACTTCTGACTCCTGAATTCTTACATTCCTGATCCAGTAATTGCTAAGAATTGATAAGCTCATATCCCCAACTTCTTCGAGAGGTCGGGGATATTTTATTATCACTAGCTTGTTAATACAAAATAATCTAGTAATCTATCTCCTGAATCTGCTCTGACCAAAGCTACAATTACATCAGGTAGAGCAATCAAACTAGGATATATTAAATAACGCGGTTCCCAATCAGGGCTAAATTTATCTTTAAAGTTATGTAATCCTTTAAAATTGTAAAAACGATTCAAATGTCTATAAAGATATTTTAATGCTTTTTCTAAACGCTGAGACTTTGGTGTTTCACCAACTCCAGCTAAGGCTGATAACCCAAGATTAAATCCGTCATAACCTAGTTGTTGGAAGTGTTGGAACATGGAAACAAATAAAAATTCCATTGTTCCATTTTCTACTTCACTTCGTCTCCGCATTAAATCTACTCCTACTTCATTTTTTTGGTATGCTGTTACTATATTGGCAAAAGCACTAATTTCTTTTTCTGGAGTATGTACAATTACAATTATAGAATCACGTAAATAATAATGATCAAACCAACCAACAGAGAATTTTTTTTCAGCACCACGCATTATTTGCAACCATTCATCGCTGATTCTTTTCAACTTTTCCAGTAACTCATCAGGAATAGGTGGCTGATAAAATTTGACTTCATAACCAGCTTTTGTTAATTTGTTCATTGCAGTTCGCAGATTTTGATTGGCCTTACCTTTTAAACTAAAGTTATGTAAGTTAACAATTGCTTCTTCACCAATTTGTACTGCGCGGAAACCTAAAGATTTATATAAGTTTAAATCATCTGGTAAAACTTGATAAAAAGCTGGATACCAATCATTAAGTTCACATAATTTTTGAAATCCGACAATCACCTCAAAGCGGTCGTCTTCTGGGCCGATGGGATCTCCGAGAGCGATCGCGCCTCTACCCTTGGCCACATAGGCAATTATACTCCTTCCAGAAGGACTAAAATAATAAGATTTATCATCAAATAATGTAAACCGCGCTAAAGAAGATTTTCCATACTTTTGGACAATTTCTTGAGCTTTTTTTCTTTCTAGTTGGTCAGTGGAATTTTTCAAAACTACGGGACGTAGCAACATTAATAAAGCATAAGTTAACGTAAAAGCTCCAACTAGGTAAATAGAGTTAGCAAAAAAATTCCCAAATTTAGTTTTTGGTATTAAACCTGCATTGTCTTCTGTAAAAAACATTGCTAGAGTTTGCAATAGTGCTTCTGGAAGACTAAAATTAACTGTAAATTGTCTATCAAGTATGTAAAAACCTGCCGTTCCATAAGCTAAAGTAAATAGTAATGCCCCAATCAAAACTCGTATTCCTTGGGTAATAGCAGGGCGATCAGATTTTGCTGTAAAAATATGACGCATGAAAATTAGCTGTAGTAACAAAACTCCAGCTAACAAACTCTCTTCGTAATCTAATCCTTTAATTAAATGGCTGATGATAGAAATAATTAATAAAGCCACCGTTAACATCCAAGCTACTCGCTTACGCCGTAATAGATTAGCTGCCAGTGTTAACAACATAAATCCTGTGATGGCTGCAAATAAATGACCACTTGCACGAATGTAAAAGGGGAAAATTTCTTTTAACCAAGCAATTCTATCTGGTTGACTCAGACTTACTGCCGACAATAAATTTACTACACCTACTAAAGCAGTTAACAGAGCTACTATCCATAAGCCAATACGATTTTTACTGACTTTCAGCACAATAATTCCCCCTTTCTATTACTACAAGTGGTTGATGCTGTGATGATTTTATCTATATTTTCACGCTTTTCTTCCTGTCTTCCAAGCTATTTGAAATTGTTTACCTACATAGCTAAGTTGGTCATATAAATGTTTATGCCAATAATTCCAGCCACTATCTGCACCTACAATCCCATGTCCTCCGGGAAAAGCATGAAATTCATTAGCAATTTTGAACTGATTTAGAGTTTGATGGAATTTTTGAGTTGAAGTCAGAAATTCTTTATCTTGTTCTCCTGCATCTAAATATATCCGTAGCCGTTTCTTTTGTGCAGTGGGGATGTCTTTGATAAAAATTTGTGGGCTATTTTCTGCACCACTACTATCAGTAAAATAGCCACTAGAACTAAATAAAATATTGAAGTTATTCAGATGCCGCAAACCAATATTAAAAGCTCCCCAACCACCGCTTGATTGTCCACCTATTGCCCAAAATTGCGGTGCATTTAGGGTGCGGTAACGTGATTTAATAACTGCTACTAATTCAGAACCAATTAAAGTCCCAACTTTCCCGTTAGCTCCATCATAATAATCAGAATCCCAAAACGGACTTGTACCTCGCTGATCATTACCATCTGGAGTCACTACAATAGCATAGGGTAGTTGACGACTTTGATAAAGGTCATGTAGAACAGAAGTTACCGCAGCTTTATTTTGATAAGCACGAGCATCTCCATGACCGCCGTGCAGTAAGAAAATTACAGGATAGCGTTTTTGGGGATTTTTTTGATAGTCTGGTGGTAAAATGAGGCCATATTCTCTAACTGACCCCATAGCTTTACTGTTAAAGGTTTCTATTTGAAAGGTTAATCCTGTATTGTTTTCAACTTGGGGAGGATCTAACTGTGGTGCGCCAGCAATGAAAACATACCAATATCCACTGCTTAACAAGATTGTGAATGTGGTTATGCCAACAAGTAAAATTTTATGCGATCGCAACTTCATTTTTCTACAACCTAAAGTTAAATAGTCTCAATTTGTTTACATATTACTACTTTTTACTTGCTGCAATAGTGCGATGGCGAGCGTTCATAGTTCTGGAAAAGATGTTAAAAAATTTGCAGATGCAAAGGGAAAGCTTTAGGTGCAAACACTGATCATTGATAATTACGATTCTTATACCTTTAATTTATATCAGATCATTGCCCAAGTAAATCAAAGACTTCCCCTTGTAGTTCATAACGATGAAGTTGATTGGGAAGATTTGCAGAAATTATCATTTGATAATGTGGTAATTTCTCCTGGGCCTGGTCGTCCAGAAAATCATCAAGATTTTGGAATTTGTCGCCAAGTTATAGAAAATATTAATGTACCTTTGCTTGGTGTCTGTCTTGGTCATCAAGGACTTGGCTATATTTATGGTGGAAAAATAATTCATGCACCAGAAGTTAGACACGGTAGATTAAGCAAAATTTATCATCATGGTTCTGAGTTATTTATAGGAGTTCCTATTCCTTTTGAGGCTGTTTGCTATAACTCTTTAATTGTTGCTGATAATTTACCGATCTGTCTAGAGAAAATCGCTTGGACTGAAGAGGGGATAGTGATGGGATTGCGACATAAACAGCGACCTTTTTGGGGTGTGCAATTTCATCCAGAATCAATTTCTACTGAATATGGTAGACAAATTTTAGAAAACTTTACCCAATTGACTCAGCAATTTATTGAGCAAAAGTCGTTAAAATTTTCCATTTATCACCAAGAAAAATATTTACCAAAACCTGTAAAAAAAATACCCAATCAAGAATATATAGTTTGCAGTAAAAAACTAGATATTTATCCAGACACAGAACAGGCATTTTACCATTTATTTGGAAAACAAGTAAATAGTTTCTGGTTAGATAGTAGCCTGGTAGAACCCCGTTTATCACGCTTTTCTTTTATGGGAAGTGGTGGGAAAAATAGTTTATTAGTTGAATATCGTACTCAAAACCAAGAAATCATTGTTACCAAATCTAATAAAACTCATCACTATCAAGGAAGTATATTTGATTTCTTAAAACGAGAACTTAATCATTACTTCTGTTTATCAGATGATTTACCCTTTGATTTTAATTGTGGTTTTGTTGGTTATTTTGGTTATGAATTAAAAGCAGAATGTGGTTCAGATTTAGCACATATTTCAGAATTACCTGATGCAGTGTTTATCTTAGCTGATAAAATTATTGTATTTGACCATCAAGAACGAAATACTTATTTATTACATCTCACCCATCAGCAAGAAATAGCACAGGCACAGGCTTGGCTAGAATCTACAGCCGAGAAATTACAAAAATTACCACATTTACCACCAATTTTACCAATAGATAATCATCATCAATCGGTAATTTTTCGCTTAAATCGCTCTCAGGAGGATTATACAGATGATATTCAAAAATGTTTAAAAGAAATTCATGAAGGAGAAAGCTATCAAGTCTGTTTAACTAATCAACTTTACACAAATACTACTCCTGAACCTTTAGATTTTTATCGTCATTTACGCCGAATTAATCCCGCACCTTATTCTGCATTTTTCCGGTTTAGTAATTTTGCTGTAGCTTGTTCATCTCCAGAAAGATTTCTAAGTATTGATTCTCAAGGTTGGGTGGAAACTAAACCAATTAAAGGAACGATCGCGCGAGGAAAAACGCCTGAAGAAGATGTTATTTTACGAGAGAGTTTACGAAATAGTGAGAAAGACCGTGCAGAAAATTTAATGATTGTTGATTTATTGCGTAATGATTTAGGGCGAGTTTGTCAAGTAGGAACTGTTCATGTTCCTAAATTAATGGATGTGGAAACTTATGCAACTGTACATCAATTGGTAACAACAATTCGCGGTCTTTTACGTCCAGAAATGGATGCTACAGATTGCATTCGTGCGGCTTTTCCAGGGGGTTCTATGACTGGTGCGCCCAAAATTAGAACTATGCAAATTATAGACCGTTTAGAATCAACCGCTAGAGGAATTTACTCAGGGGCGATCGGCTTTTTAGCCCTGAACGGTGCAGCAGACTTAAATATTGTCATTCGCACAGCCATTCTTACCCCTCACACCACTTCTTTAGGTGTAGGTGGTGGGATTGTGGCTTTATCTGACCCCCAGGCTGAGTTTGCAGAAACTATCCTCAAAGCCCAGGCGCTAATTCACGCTTTACTGTTAACTGTTAATGGTCAGGTTGATCCCAATCGATACCAAATTTTGGGACTGCAAGAAAATTAAAAATTAAAAATTAATGGCTTAGTTTTTAAAATTTGTACCTCATTGACCTGAAATCTGCTGTAATTTCTTTTTATGTAATTAGGGCTGTCAAGATACCTACCCTACAAGATTTTTTTGTTTTTTGATTTTTGAATTTTGAATTTTTAAATGTCTTTTTATGTAATTAGGGCTGGCAAGATGCCTACAAGATTTTTTGAATTTTGAATTTTGAATTTTGAATTTTTTGTAATTAGGGCTGGCAAGATGCCTACCCTACAAGATTTTTTTGAATTTTGAATTTTGAATTTTGAATTTTTAACTGCTTGTATCCCATTGGTTGGCTTCTACTATTTGAGGAAGTAGGAATAATTTGCGGAAACCCCAATGAATACTTAGGAAAATTAGGCTAATTAAAGTCAAGAACATTACACTAAAAATTGTAATGTAGGCGTGGAAATGCCAAAAAAATCGCTGTGTTTGCAGTTTACCCAGTTGCGCTATCCGGCTTATTTGTTGCTGTGTCATCTTTAGCCCTCACCCCTACAATCCTAAACTACGGTTAATCGATAGACTTAATGCTGTATATGCAGTATGACATAGGTTGATTTAATAGGCAAGCTAGGGTGAAAATAGCTTTTCTGGCTTTACGTGGGAAAAAATGTCTAATCAAGTTTGGTTATCACTGTTGCGGCAAAATCGCGCGATCGCTGTGATTCGCGCCCCTAAGAGAGAATGGGGGGAACAAATGGCCTTAGCCGTTGCAGATGGAGGAATGCGGCTAATTGAGATTACTTGGAATAGCGATCGCGCCTCTGAATTAATCAGTCAATTACGCGCCCAGTTACCTGATTGTGTGATTGGTACAGGTACATTATTTAATGTGCAGCAGTTAGAAGAGGCGATCGCTGCGGGAGCGCAATTTCTGTTTACTCCCCACACTGACCCAGAAATGATTAAGGTAGCAGTAGCGCACGATACGCCCATCATTCCCGGCGCACTGACACCGACAGAAATTATCACTGCTTGGCATTGGGGAGCTAGTTGTGTAAAAATATTTCCTGTGCAAGCGGTAGGTGGTAGCAGTTATATTAAAAGTTTACAAGGGCCACTTGGGCATATTCCCCTAATTCCCACTGGTGGGGTAACACTAGATAATGCTCAAGAATTTATACAAGCGGGAGCGATCGCCGTTGGTTTGAGTGGTGAATTATTCCCCAAACAAGCAATAATTCAGGAAAACTGGGGAGCGATCGCTCAAATAGCCAGAAATTTGCTCAAAAAATTAACTTAATTAGTCACAAATTCCCAAAAATTGCGTTTTTCCTTTAATTCTGAGTTTATTTAATACTCAGAGAATAGAGTGATGAATTTTAGTAACAGATTTAAGGAATTAAAAAATCAAAATTTGTAACTTGTCTTGGAGAAATAAGAACCGTAATATAGCCATCCTAAATTATTTATGAACTCTAACAGTTCCCTGTTAAGAGTTCCCTGTTCCCTTCTCTCCACAAGTCAGTTCACAACTCAGATCGGATTGCTATACAAACCTATCTTTATCTTTTTGGAAATGGAGTGTATTAGTCATGAAAAGCTTATTACAAAAATGGATTAATCCTCGATTATTACATCGTTCTCAAATATTTTTCTTAGGTGCAGCAGTTTCCTTCAGTCTGATTAATTTAACATCTAGTCCAACCCTGGCAAACCTTCAAAAAAATGCCGTTGAACAAACAATTGAAAATCTGAAAAATTCTGAGCAACGCTGGATTCAAGTTGACTTGTCAGCACAAAATTTAACTGCTTGGGAAGGTAATAAACCTGTTTACGCAGTCAAGATTTCTTCTGGTAAAAAATCTACTCCTACTCTGACTGGTTCTTTCAAGATTCAATCTAAACTCAAAACTACCCGGATGCGTGGGCGGGGTTACGATGTACCAAATGTTCCCCATGCTATGTTTTATGATGGTAACTACGGAATACATGGAGCTTATTGGCATAAAAGTTTTGGTACACCTGTGAGTCATGGCTGTGTAAATCTTGCTCCTGATCATGCCAAATGGTTATTTAATTGGGCATCAGTGGGAACTCCAGTAATAGTTCAAAAATAGAACAATTCACAATTAAAAATTAAAAATTAAAAATCAGAACAATAATATCCCCGATTTCTTGGAGAAGTTGGGGATTTGAAATTTTTCATAAAAGTTAAAAAATCACCACAAATGGAGATAAATCAATCTTTTTTCTGATTTTGAATTAAAATAAGGAAATCAGGCTAAAAAAAGCTCTGCTTGCCAAGGCGTAAATCCAAATCAAAGTTTAATTACAGATAATTACGGGGAACGGCACTAACACTGAGATAAAGAGGGGTTTAACAATTACCCCTACGGCATAAAGAAGCCGTACAATCTTGTAAAGTGATTGGGTATAAAGTAGGATAAAGTGAAAACCGTGAGCGGTTAACAGTCAAATATCCTTCACTGTAATTACCCAAGTAACAACCAAAAAGTGAAGTAGCCTAATTAAAAAGTATTATGCAAACTTGGATTCGCCGTGGTTTAATGCGCTGTTCTGGAACGGTTTTTACAGGTGCGGTGTTAGCACTGACGACTCTTTTCTCCTTGTCGTCACCAATGGCATCTGATCAACATACAACAACAGTTCAAGCAGCATCAGTTAAGAGAAATAATACTGCCTCGCGCCGCATTGAAATAGACTTATCTGAACAGCGCTTACGTGCCTGGGAAGGTAAAAAGCTAGTTTATTCTGCACGTATTTCCACAGGCAAGCGATCGACTCCTACACCTGTTGGTACATATCGCATTAATTCTAAATATCGCACTCACCGGATGCGCGGTAGAGGTTATGACATTCCTGATGTTCCCTACGCTATGTATTTTTACGGTGGTTACGCTATCCACGGCGCATATTGGCACAACCGTTTCGGCACTCCTGTCAGTCACGGCTGTGTAAATCTACCAGTTAAACAAGCTCGTAAATTATATACCTGGACTAATCTAGGTACTCCGGTAGTAGTTAAGAGATAGGTAGATG
>DATGXQ010000049.1:0-3608 GCA_035298905.1 Nostocaceae cyanobacterium
GCTGGGGAGGGGTTCAACCCAACAGAATTAACCCATCTTTTTGCCATTCAAAATCCCACTAACGATTTAACTTTTACTAACATCGAAGTTGAAACCATAGCCGCTAAATTTAACCCCCGCCAAATCCTCAAACATTCCCAAGCCACCAAAGCCGCCTTAACTGAACCAGCAAATTATAATAATTTAATCAACTCCCAATGGCTACATTTTTCCTGTCACGGCTATTTTAATTTAGATTTTCCTTTAAAATCCGGCTTACAATTAGCAGACGCTAAAATTATTAACCTGGAAGATGCACCAGAATTAGCCAATCATTTACGCATCAATGAAGAAGAAACCATAGATTTAGCCAAATGTTTAACCTTAGAAGATATTTTCCAATTAAACTTATCTAACTGTCGCTTAGTTTGTCTTTCCGCTTGCGAAACCGGCTTGATTGACTTTAGCAATACCAGCGATGAATATATAGGTTTACCCAGTGGCTTTATCAAAGCTGGTGCGGTGAATATCGTCAGCAGTTTATGGTCTGTCAGCGACTTTCACACCGCATTATTAATGATGAAACTTTATGAAAATATAGAAAACAATCCTCATGATATTCCCCTAGCTTTAAACACCACCCAGCAATGGTTACGACAAGCCACCACAGCAGAAATTATCAACTGGATTGAACATAAAAACGAAATGACAGCAGCACAAAAGCAGGAAATTTTAGAACGTTTATCTAATAATTATAAACCGGAACACAAGCCATTTAATAAACCAGAGTATTGGGCTGCATTCTGCGCTATTTCTCCCGTTTATCCCTAGATTTGTGCAAATGAAGATACAACATTTTTAAATTATTGTAGGGTCACGGCAACGACCATGGTGTGGGTAATCAAAAAATGAAAAGATGCCGTGACCAGCCCCCATGAACAATTGACAATTAAATTGTCTATAATTTTGAAATTATATTTTGGTAAATTACCGTGAAGATGGTCACGGCAAATACAGTTACCTGTGGTGTGCAGAAATTTACGGATGCCGTGACCCTACGTTCTCTTTGTGGTCACTCTTTCAGAGATACCATGAAAAGAAAGATTATTCGCTCTGTTGCTTAACTGCAAAAATTCAAAATGTCAAGCTTTAGGGTACATCGTTCGACCTTTGGGGTACATCGTTCGACCTTTAGGGTACATCGTTCGACCTTTGAGGTGAACCTTTCGACCTGTTAGGGTAAAAATTTCGACCTTTAAGGTACATCGTTCCACCTTTGAGGTGAACCTTTCGACCTGTTGGGGTACATCGTTCCACCTTTAAGGTACATCGTTCCACCTTTGAGGTGAACCTTTCGACCTGTTAGGGTAAAAACGTCGAGCTTTAAGGTCGAAGTTTCAACCTTTAGGGTACATCGTTCCACCTTTGGGGTACATCGTCCCACCTTTAGGGTACATCGTTCTACCTTTGGGGTACATCGTCCCACCTTTAGGGTACATCGTTCCACCTTTGAGGTGAAGTTTCCGTCTTCCGAACACCAACCTATGAATTTTCAGTAAAAATACTCTAGCAAATAGTTTAAAAACAGCCATTACTCAATCAAAGTATAATTTAGGGATGTAGAGACGTTCCATGGAACGTCTCTACAAAGGTTTTGAAATAGCATGATACCAAATCCCGTTTTCTTACCCCCTTATAAACTAGTCCGCGTAGGCGGACTTTGTTCTGGTAGCCGCGACTTCCAGTCGTTAGGGCAAAATTGAAGTTTCAAATGAGGATTTGATATCATCCCAAAAGTAAGATAAAATACCTGTCAAATACTCACAAACCTTACCTATGGAACCCGATAAACTGATTCAAGCCTTTACCCAAGTGGTAAGAGATCAAGATTTTGTTTTTTCCCCTGAAGCCATAGCCGCAATACCAGATTTACAAACAACCCTCGCGGAATTAAAAACCCAATCCCTGGAAATATATGCAGAAGCAATTCGCAAATGGTATCTAGAATTTGAAGATGTGAGAGATGCAGTATTGATAGAAGAAAGAGAAATTGCAAAAGGAAAGAAAACCAAAGCAGAAAACCAAGAAAATATCATAGAAAACCGCCACCGAGTTTTAGACGATGAACTGCAAAAGTTACAAGATAAAAATAAAAATAAACTACCTCCCCAAACCAAGCCCTAAGACTGACCATGAAAATTTACGCGCCAAATGTCCACCTGTTTGCTTTCCAACTTTACAAAGGCTCAAATATTGACGCAAATTTATCAACCGATGATTTAAACTTTCTCTGGGAAAGTGGCGACGCAGTTGTGAGAGAAACTTTAAAACGAGATTTACAAATTTCTCAGCATCTAGATATTCATAAACCGGAAAGTAAACGAGTGGACTTACTTAAAGATGCAGAAGTTATTGATGATAATTATGCTTTATCCTTTGATGGTCAAGTTTCTTATAATCAGCATCAAAACCTATTAGTTACCGGACTTGCTCATCCTCTCCGCTTCTCCGACAGTTACGGTTTATGGCTCAATTTACGCCGACCTGAACAGGAAAACAACCAACAAACGGAAGATTTAGAAACGGATTTTTTACAAGTTTTCAATCCTAATAACTGCCTATTCTTCCCAAAACATCGCCTTTTTCTTGGTCAAGCACTCTTAATTACCGGTTGGTTAACTTCCGCTAAAGATAAGAACAATATCAGACAAATAGCAGATGAATGTTTAAATCAAATTTTTCCCAATCAAAGCACAGCACCGCCATTTTACCGTCAAGGTCAATTATTTGGTAGTCCAATTTTTGAATATGGTTTAACCGATAATTTAGCTAATTATCAACACGTCCTAGTTTGGCTGTTCGCTGACAACCAAGCAGATATTAATTTAAACAAATGCTTCCAAGAATTAATAGATTTATTTTTCCATCGCACCAAAGTAGTCAAAGCCTATCAAGACAGCCGAAAAATCTATAAAGAATTAGACTCAGTTTATCGTCAAATAGAAACCACAATAGATAATATTCCCGAACGACAAGCTAATCAACCAGCCACCCACAAATATTTACAAGAATTACAAAAGCAATTAAAAACTTTTCCTCAATTAGCCTTTAAATATGCACGGCTACTGAGAAATTTAGAAGAATATGCAAATACAATTGCGATTAATGTAGACAATTACAATATTAAATTAAAAGTTATTCAAGACACCTTACCCAAAGAAGACTTAAGCTTTTTAGCACATTTCACCCAAAACCAAGCCGCAACTTTCCAACGCCAAATACAAGCCGACTTAGGATATTTTAACAACGGTTCTCAATTATTAGACCAAGCAATTAACTCAATTCGCGGTATAGTAGAAATAGAACAAACAGAGAGCGACAGATCCTTAGAACGTACAGTACAAATATTAGGTATCGGCTTTGGTGGTGGTGCGATCGCTTCTGGTATCATAGTCCAACACATCGACAAAATTAACCGCCCTATTTCCCTCTCCCTCAACTACCCACCCCATCCGTTTTACGCTTCATTAATATTAAGTATTCTCGCTACATCAGCCTTTATTTATATAGGTTTCCTCATCACCAAGCGTAAATAAATAAGGTTTTACTGTTCCCCTGATGGTAAAGAA
>DATGXQ010000050.1:0-2609 GCA_035298905.1 Nostocaceae cyanobacterium
CCTCTCCCCATCTCCCCATCTCCCCATCTCCCCATCTCCCCATCTCCCCATCTCCCCTCTCTTAATCTCTGGTCTCAGCAGCAATTCTGACTTCCTCGACCTTACCAGGTTCTCCCATTTCTTTGGGTTCCTGCTGATTGACACTCATCAATACGCCACCAGCATTATCTGTTCTAACTGTTAATTGCTGTTGTGCTTTCCAGATGCGGTGAGAACCTTCTGGTAACACTCCTTCAAATTCGGTTTTACCGTCAGCCACTACCCGAATCCAAGAAGAGGCTTTGAGAGTGACACCAATCTGTACTGCTTGATCCTCGCCTTTCTTGTCCACGATTTTTACTTCTGGTTTTGCGGCAGAGACAGAGGCGATCGTTTCTGATTTCACACTAGATTGTGTCTGTTCTCTAGGTTGAATTTGGTTATTAGCTTGCAATGCCGCATTATTTAATAACTGTGACAAGCTATTCACCGCACAGACAATTATAAAAATATAAAGTAAGTAAAGATGAATTGGGCGTAATTGAGTAATTGGTTTAACTTTCCATTTGCTGGGTAAATTCATTGCTGGAGAGCCAAGGGGAAAATTACTAGCGAATTCTACCCCTTTGATTCCCATAGCATCAGCGAACTGTCTGATTAAACCTTGAATATAAATAGGTTCTGGCAAATCTTCTAAATTACCTTCTTCGATCGCCTGTAATAAACGGCGAGGAATGCGGGTAATCACTACTAACTCATCCAAGGATATGCCCTGTTCTTGACGCAAGGCACTCAATTTAGCTCCCAATTGGGCTAATGTCTCAGCTTGTTGTTGTTCTATAGAAGGCTTTGTTAATTTCTCGTCCTTCCTTTGTAGCCATTTCATCTTGTCTTTCCACTCCTTAACTCAGCTTTAGTCTTTATTAGGTAAGTATTGTATTTGTTGTTTTAAAAAGTTAATTTCTTCTGTGGTGAGATGACGATATTCACCTGCTTTTAGACAAGGTCTTGTGCTTGTTTGTAATTTAATTACACCGATTGCTGTGCGATGTAGCTTCAGCACTGGATAACCTAATTGTTCGGCTACACGACGAATTTGGCGATTTCTTCCCTCCTGTAAAATAACCTCTAAACAACTTTGCTCTGCAAAACTTTCTAGTAAACGCACCTGAGCTGGTCTAGTTTTTCTTCCTGCTAAGACTACACCATTGCGCCACATTTCTAACACGGCTGGGCTTGGGTGTCCTTTTACCGTTACCCGATAGGTTTTAGTCACACTATGACGGGGATGGGTAAGAGCAAATGTCAATTCTCCATCATTAGTTAATATCAATGCCCCCGTAGAATTTGCGTCTAAACGCCCTACTGGGTGAATTCCTAAACCTTGACGTAATTTTGGCGGTAGTAGATCCAACACTGTAGTCCTGCCTTGGGGATCATGGCAAGTAGAAACAACACCAGATGGTTTATGCAGTAGCAAGTAAGTTAAAGTTGGACGCTGTTCCCCAGACACGATTTCACCATCAATGGTGATTATGTCTTGTTGGGGATCGACTTTTTGCCCTAAATATGCCAATATCCCATTAATCCTCACTCGTGATTGCCGGATCATTTCCTCAGCTTCACGACGTGAGGCTATACCCCATTGAGAAATAATTTTTTGTAACCGTGCCTCCATGTAAAAATTTTTGATTGCTTGTTTAACAGTTAAACCATAATGTTGGCTTTTTGTAGTTAGTAGCCATAAGTGTTACATTTAAGCCTTGTTTAAGCTCATTAATTAGAGTTTTACAATGACTGAACAAAGTTCCCCGGTAGTAAGTGGTAATAAAGTCCGAATCATTACCAAAGTTTTAACAACAGCGATTAAGTTATGGCTAAAAACACAATTAAGCCAAGTATCTCAAATAGAAATAGAGATTAAATCTAGCGATCGCCAACTGCTCTCCGGTTGTATTCCTGGGGTGTCTATTTTGGCTAGGGATGTTGTTTATCAAGGTCTCCATATTACACAAGTTGAACTATGGGCAGAGAATATACAAGTAAACGTTAGTGCAGTACTGAGAGGAAAACCTCTGCGACTACTACATACAGTACCAGTAACTGGCAAGTTAATAGTTACGGAGCATGATCTTAATTACTCCCTCTCGTCTGAATTATTATCGACTGCTTTAAATGATGTACTGGTTAAACTATTACCAGAACACTGCCCAAATTCCAAGTCAATTATTTGGCGAAAAATTACCCTTGACAATGATCGACTTTTATTGTCTGGTTTGACCACTCCTGAGAGTGAAGCATCTTTACTAGAGGTGGATTTGGGCTTAAAACTCCTGAATGGACAAGAATTACAACTAGTAAAAGTTCAAATTCAGTACAATCAACAAGCACTATTAGAAAATAATTCTGGATCTAGTCTATATCTTGGCTCAGATGTCGATATTCAAGAAATTACGCTGATCCCCGGTCGATTAGTATGTCACGGACAGATTAACGTCAATCCCTGATGATTAAAAATCAAAAACTCAAAGTCCTAACTCTTAACTTTAAATTATAGTCATGATAGTGCATCTGGCCTAGCTTGGTTTAAGTTTTTGTGGTTTCAGAAATGAGAAGATGGGGGTGATGGG
>DATGXQ010000051.1:0-6048 GCA_035298905.1 Nostocaceae cyanobacterium
CGGATAGCGGTGACTTGTCCTTGGGGGTTAGATAACTGGACGAGACAAAGGCGATCGCGCTGTGGTAATAAACCCATAGTTTCCGTATCTACAGCGATCGCCTCAGCTTGTAAATACTGGCTAAGGGCATGATCACTCAAATCGCGATCGCTTACCTGAAAATCTTGTAAAGTCATGAATTGCTCAAAAATAAATGGTAGTGTCTACGAAAAAATTATCCCCTAAACACTAAATTATTTTTTAGCAGAAACACAGCTATAAACTCTATCTACTGTTTAAACTATTCACAAATATTTGTGTCAAGTAAACTTCTCCTTTGCTATTTATTGCTACGCCCACCCCAGTCAGGTTATATTGACCTTGTATATTTTTTAAATGTCCGGGACTATTGATCCAACCTACTACTGCTTGATTAGCAGGATTGTTATATCCCTGATTAAAAGCCACATTTTCTGCTGCACTGTTATAAACTAAAGGCAGAGCCTTAACCCTTTGTTCAAATCCCTGATGGCTAAAAGGAACTTTACCCCTAGCCATATTTTGGCTGTGAATTCTAGCTTGACGGGTGATACTTGCATTTAAAGTTAATTTTGGCAGTCCTTTAGCTATGCGATATTGATTAATTTGCTCGAACACTAATTTTTCTAGAGTAGTAGTCTGAAAAGTAATATTTGGCCGACTTTGAGCATTTTTCTGTGTAGAAGTATTACCTGGAACAGGAGCGGTTATAAATCCACTAGCCAGGACAAGCACACTTAAAGCAGCGCCAAAAGCAGTTTGCCTCAACATAGAGAATAAGGTAGTGTATGGAATTATAAGAGATATACCCTATCTTCCGATGCTCAGAATACGTACCAGGATACTATTAACTCTTAATAAATCAAGGAATTATCTGCTTTTCTAGACTTTTGGGGTCAAGTCGAGCAATTTTGAGTTTTTTGGCTAGTAAAATGCACCATTTTCATAGTTTTTACCAAAAATAGCATCCGTTAGTATAAATCTTCAGAAATGTTATCGTTACTACATTTGTAGTTAAAAGTTGAAGTGAAAAACACTATCCCCTGACAGATGTAGTAGATATGAAAAGTTATTAGGCAGGGGACAGGGAAGAAGATGATGAGGAAGATGCGGGAGATGAGCAGAGGGGTGAGGGGAGACACAAGGAGGAGAGAAATAAGAGTCTTTTTCTTTCCCCGCGTCCCCGCGTCCCCGCGTCTCTTCTGCCCCCCTGCCTGTTATTGCGGAGTTAAGAATTTAGCTACAGTTTGCACATCCTTGTCACCCCGTCCAGAACAGTTAATGACAATGCGGGGGCTACCGCTCAGTTGGGGGCAAAGAGTTTCTAAATAGGCGATCGCATGGGAAGTTTCCAATGCAGGTATAATACCCTCTAACTTAGACAACCTTTGAAATGCCTCTAGAGCTTCAGTATCAGTCACACTATAGTATTCTGCTCTACCTAAATCTTTCAGATAGCTGTGTTCAGGCCCCACACCAGGATAATCTAACCCAGCACTAATAGAATGAGCTTCCACCACTTGGCCATCATCATCTTGCAATAGATAACTCATAGCCCCATGCAACACACCAACTCTGCCTTTGGTGAGAGTGGCCGCATGTTTTTCAGTATTTACACCTTCCCCAGCAGCTTCCACACCAATTAACCGCACAGATGCTTCATGCACAAACTCATGGAATAATCCCATCGCATTAGAACCACCACCCACACAAGCCAAGAGAATATCAGGTAAACCGCCCCATTTTTCCAAAGCTTGAGCGCGGGTTTCTTGACCAATCACCGCATGAAAATCACGGACAATCATCGGGTAAGGATGAGGGCCAGCCACCGAACCCAAAATATAGTGAGTAGTTTCTACATTTGTCACCCAGTCGCGGATAGCTTCGGAAGTCGCATCTTTAAGCGTTCCTGTTCCCGCTTCCACAGGTCGAACTTCCGCCCCCATTAACCGCATCCTAAACACATTTAAAGCTTGACGTTCCATATCATGAACGCCCATATAAATCACACATTCCAACCCAAACCGAGCGCAAACCGTAGCCGTAGCCACGCCATGTTGTCCCGCACCAGTTTCGGCAATAATGCGCTGTTTACCCATGCGTTTAGCTAACAACACCTGTCCCAGAGCATTATTAATTTTGTGTGCGCCGGTATGGTTTAAATCTTCCCGTTTTAAATAAATTTGTGGCCCAGTGCCATCAGGACGAGCATAATAGGAGGTGAGGCGTTCAGCAAAATATAGGGGTGTAGAACGTCCCACATAGTCACGTAACAACTGCTGTAACTCAGCTTGAAAATCAGGGTCGTGGCGGTATTGCTGATAAGCCGCTTCCAATTCAGCTAAAGCAGGCATCAAAGTTTCTGGCACATATTTACCGCCAAAACGGCCAAAGCGTCCTAGTTGGTCAGGAACCGCCGCAGGAACTTGAGATTTAGGGGATAGGGGAGTAGTAGTCACAGATTAGCTAAAATAACAGAACAAGAGTTAATTTTAATTTTAGAAGAGATGTTATGCGAAGCGAGTATATCTGCTGGCATACTTCTGTTACTTAAGGCTTAGTTCTTTTCACCGTCAGTATAAATTTATGTCCTCTGGTAATTCTAATTCTGACAAACGTATAGTTTACCGTGAATTTGGAGACGACAACTCCGCCGCCTTAGAAAGACCAACACCTGATTTACCACCAAAACAACAAAACATCAGAATCCAGGCTACCCGCGCCGGACGAAAAGGTAAAACAGTAACAGTAATTACAGGTTTTCAGACTAACGCCGAAACTTTAGCCGCATTAGTTAAACAGTTAAAAACCCAATGTGGTACAGGTGGGACTGTGAAAGATAACGAGATTGAAATTCAAGGCGACCATAAGCAGAAAATTTTAGAGATTTTAACTAAACTGGGTTACAAAGCTAAAATTAGTGGTGGCTAGTAGGTGTGGTTTACCGTATTGTGTCAGGAATCTAAGTTGGAGAATTTGAGGTTGTATTTGAGATGTAAAGAATATGTGACTTTGAACAGATTTGCAGTAAATCACAGGAGATAGAAATGGACTTAGTTAGAGTTCTAGTAGCAATTGTTTTGCCACCTTTAGGAGTATTTTTACAAGTAGGGATTGGTAAAGATTTTTGGATTAACTTACTCCTGACAATTTTTGGTTTTTATGTTCCGGGTCTTGTCCATGCAATTTGGGTAATAGCAAAGAGATAGTCGCTAGTAGATAGGTTGAGTGAGGTTATTTTTACACTCAACCTAATTATTTTCCAGCGCAAAGCAATAATCACCACCAGCTACTTAATTAATATCAATATCTTTGCTTCTACCGCTCCCCTTATAGTAAACAATATTAATTTAATTTTTGTAGGTTGGGTTGAGGGACAAAACCCAACATTCCTGGGCATTTGTTGGGTTTCACTTCCCTGCGGGACGCGGAAGCGAACGTTTAACCCAACCTACTAAATACTGTTTTGCATAAAAGGAACGGTAGAGCCATATCTTTTTGAAGCATTATAGACCATCCAGAGCCAATAACCCAGCACCAAAAGCTGGTTCATAACGAGGAGAAATAACTTTTACTAAAGAACAATATTTTAACAGAGATGCTGTAAATCTCTCTTGTATTTTGCATCTACTACCCCACACATTACCCGTTGTTACTACTTCAATCACTGAATCAAAACTAAAAATTTCTTGAATAACTGAAATGGTTGCTTTTACCAACTCTTCCACAGCATCATCAATAATTTGATTGGCTACTTCATCTCCTGAAGCTGCTGCTAAATCCACTATTGGTGCTAATGCAGCTATTTCTTTTACTCCCAATTTACGCCGATAAATTACTTCTATTAAGTCTTCTATATTTTCTAACTTTAGATTAGCTTGAAAATCCTCAATCAAACTTGTAGTTTTGTCTCTACCATCATAAGCTTTTAATGCTGCTTGCATTCCGGCAACGGCGATTTTATACGCACTCCCTTCATCTCCTAAAATATAACCCCATCCTCCTACACGTTTAGTTTTTCCTTGTTGGTTTCTGCCAAATACTATTGAACCAGTACCCGCAGCGACTACTATTCCTACATGATGACCAATTCCTCCTACTAAAGCAATTAACGCATCATGACAAATAATTAAATTCTCTGCTTTTAACTGCCAATTGATTGACAAATTTGGACTATTTTGTATTTGTTGTATTATATCTTTAATTACTTGTGTATCTTTGCTACGTCCTACACCCGCTAAACCTAAACAAGCTCCTGTAATTCTAATTTGATGATATTTTTTGGTGGCAAGTTCAATCGCTGATATAATTTCCTTTAGTGCTGCTTCTGTGCCTACACTTTGATAATTAGATGCCCCCGCTTCACCACGTCCCAAAATTTGCCGTGCTTCATTCATTAATACACAAACTGTTTTGCTGCCACCACCATCAATTCCTAAAACATAATTCATATTAAATTTATAGATACACGACTTTGAGAATATCTAATTATGGTCTTTATCCTCATCGTTTAAAGCCAAGCTTTAGAAGGTAGGATGATTTTATTCTTTTAAGGGAATAAAAAATAATGCTATCATTCCCGGAATGGTCAGAATGCAAACTAAAATAAAAAACGAAGGATAGCCGATTTGTTGTTGAATTGTACCACTAATTGCTCCAGGTAACATTAAACCTAATGCCATGAGTCCTGTTGATATGGCATAATGAGAGGTTTTATATTGTCCTTGACAGATATACATTAAATAAACAGTAAAGGAACTAAAACCTAAACCATAGCCAAATTGTTCTAAGGAGACTAAAGCATAAACTAATGGCAATGTCGGTTTGGTGTAGGCCATATAGACATAAAATATATCTGGCAAGTTCAAAGCTAAAGCCATAGGAAATAAACATTTTTTTAAACCGAATTTAGCAACTAATACACCACCTAAAAGTCCGCCGACGATTAAAGAAATTATGCCAAATGTTCCGTATACTAAGCCAAATTCCTCTGTAGATAGACCTAACCCTCCCGATTCGCTTTTTTCTAATAAGAAAAGTGTTGCGACTTTGAGTAGCATTGCTTCACCGAAGCGGTAGAGTAAAATAAATGCTAAAATTGCCCAAATTTTTTGTTGCTGAAAATAAGTTTTAATTACGTCCCCAAAGGTGAATTTATTTGACTCTTCTGCTAATTTAGAAAATTTATCTGATTCTGGTAAGGGTAAAATAAAGCGATGATAAATAAACAGTAGAGCAAATATTAAGCCAGAACAAGCGATAGTTATTGTCCAACTTAAGGCAATATTGTTGAAAATTTTTTCTAATTTACCTGCTAAAATTACTAAAAAACCGTTACCAAATAAGACGGCAAGACGATAAAATAAGGAACGAATACCTGTAAAAAATGCTTGCTGTTCTGGGTTTAAAGCCAGCATATAAAAGCCATCGGTGGCTATGTCATAAGTAGCAGAAATAAATCCCCCAACGGCAAATGCCGCTAAGGAAATAAAGAAGAAATTGGGTAATTGTAGAGATAAGGCTACTAAGCTTAAACAGCAAGACATGGCAAATTGGGTGAAGAGTAGCCATTGTCTTTTAGTTGAGTAAGTATCGACTATTGGCCCCCAAAACATTTTAATTACCCAAGGAAGATAAAGAAAGCTTGTCCAAAAGGTAATTAGCTGGTTATCTATTCCCAGTTTTTTGTATAAAACAATGGAAACTGTACTGATAATAACATTGGGGACACCTTCAGCAAAATAGAGGGTGGGGATATATGTCCAAGGTGAAGGAGTAGTGTAATTTTTCATGGAGGAATAAACTGCTGTAAATGGTAATAAAATAAGCCCTGAAATCAATTTCGGGCTATAAGATTAAATGCTTTAAAACGCAATCGAATACAGATTAATTAACTCACAAAATCATTTAAGTAGTCGTGCAAAATAAATTTCATAGTTAGGAGAGGGAACAGGGAACAGGGAACAGGTAAGAAATACAGACATTTCTGTTTTCAGTTAATATGTGCAATTAATTTTGCTTGGGTACTTA